>CALBDV010000026.1 GCA_937927565.1 uncultured Holophagales bacterium | reverse complement strand
GCGAGCGTGTCGAACGCGGCCCGGGCGCGGGAGCGCAGGAGCGGCAGGTCGCCCTTGTACTTTCCGGCGAGCTGGCCCGCCTCCTTGGTGTCCTTTGCGCGGATTCCCTTGCCGTAGATGTCGGCGGCGAAGGCGACGTAGCCGAGCTCGGCGAGCTTCATTGCGCGTTCCTTCGCGTAGTCGCCGAGGCCCATCCACTCGTGAACGACGACGACGCCGGGGCGCTTCCCCTTCGCCGCATCGTCATAAGCGAGGAAACCCTCGCAGATCTGCTCTCCGTCCTTGTACTCGACGACCTCGGTCTTGACGGCCGCGGAGGCCGGGAGCGCGGCGGCAGCGGCAGCGGCGAGGGTGAGAGCGAGAACGGGAAGGATGTCGGACATCGTGCGCATGGGGCGTTCCTCCTGAGCGGTCGGTTCGTTCGGGCGGGGAAGATACCCGAAGCGGGTCGATTCTGAAACGCGATATCAGAATATCGTCTTCCCGAGAGTCAACCCGGGCTTCGGCCCGCTCTACCCCGATTCGCCCTTCCTGATTCGCCCTTTCGAGGCGGTTCACGCGGGGCGGGGAATCCTCCGAAGCCGCTTCTCCTGCGGGAAACGCTTCAACCCTTCCCGCTGCCAGTGTTCGGCCCCCTCCCGGTCCCCCGCGATCGCGAGAGTCCGGATGGCGTAGAGGTACGAGTCGACGGCGGGATTGGCCGCAATCATCTGCTCGACCGTCCTGCGTGCGTCCGGAAGGCGGTTCTGCGCTGCAAACACGACGACGAGGGAGCTCCAGGCGTTGAGGGTCGACGGGTAGAGGCGGATCTCCTTCTTGAACTCCGCCTCGGCCTCTTCGTGCCGGTCTGTCCGGGCGAAGATGTCCCCACGGAGAAGGTGAAGACCGGCAAGAGGAATCGAGCGGTCGGAACGCGGGAGCGCCTTGTCCGAGAACTCGAGCGCCTTCGCGAAGTTCCCTCTCTGGACCTCGACCCGTGCCAGCGTCAGGTAGCCGCGGTTCTTGTTCGTTTCCGACTGGAGCGACGCCAGGGCGGCGGCCTCTGCTCCCTTCAGGTCTCCGAGCGCGAGACAGGCACGCGCGAGAATCTCGTCTCCGGCCGGATCTCCCATCTGTTTCGCCAGCTCGGCATGCCTCTTCCCTTCCTCGGGCTTTCCCATCTGCAGGCAGTGATTCGCCGTGGAGCGAACGTACTGGGTGGAGCCCGGGGGGCCGAGCTCGATCGTCTTCCTGAGCGCGGAGACGGCCTCGTCGGTCCGTCCGAGCTTCGCCAGCGCCTGCGCGTAGAGCTCCCAGATGTCGAGCATCCGGGGGTTCTGGGCGAGCAGCCTCTCGGCGATCGCCCTGGTGATTTCCGGGTTCCCCGCGTCGAATTCGTGCACTGCGGCTTTCATCAGTCGAACGGTCTCGACATGGTCTTTCGGATCGTCGAGAGGCCCATCCCCCGCCGTGGCCCCCGAGCTGATGTAGCCGAGCGAGGCCAGCTTCTTCGCCATCTCCGGGTCCACCGCCGACGGCGCCGCGAAGGACGTCCGGAGCTTCTCCATCTCGATCCGCATCGACCGGAACGCATCGGGCTTCCCTTCCACGAGGTTCGCCTTCTGGCCCGGGTCGTTCTTCAGGTCGAAAAACTCCGGCCTGGGGGCTTCGATGTAGTGCCACCGGTCGTCGATGAGGGCACGGAGCTCGCTCCAGCCGAAATGAAGCCGCGGGAAGAAGGTCTCCGCGTAGATCCGGCGGTCCGGAAGGACGAGGCCGTCCGCGACGTCGATGACCGAAACGGTTCCGGCCGGGGCCACGAATTCCGGAAGGCCCGCTCCCTGTCCGATGGTCGTGTAGATGTCGGACAGCTGGACGGGGACCGAGACGGAACGGCTCGCGAGGGCCTCGCCCCCAGGGAGCTTGACGAGGAGGGGAACCTGAAGGACCTCCCGGTAGAGGAAGACCCCGTGTTCGTCTTCGCCATGGTCTCCGAGTCCCTCGCCGTGATCGGAAAGGAGAATGACGAGCGCCCGATCGTAGATTCCCTTTGCCTTGAGAAAGTCGAGAAACCTGCCGGTGATGGCGTCGACCGTGGCGATCTCGCCATCGTACGGATCCGCGTACCGGCTCTTGAACGGCTCGATCGGCTCGTAAGGAGTGTGGGGCTCGTAGAGGTGGAGGAACGCGAAGAACGGGCGGTCCCCCTGTCCCTCGATCCACGCCTCCATGGAGGCTCTGGCGTCGTCTCCGGGACGCTGGACGCTGCCGAACCCCTGGAAGGAACGACTCGCGTAGATGTCGTCGTCCCAGAGGTCGAAGCCGCGGCCAATGCCGCTGTTGCCGTTCATGACGCGGCTCGTCACCGCGCCACCCGTGGCGTAACCCGCCTTCCCGAGGAGTTCCGCCAGCGTCGGGACCCTCGGATTGAGGGTGTACCCCAGGTTGTCGTGGACCCCGTTCCTGTCGGGAAGGAGCCCGGTGAAGAGAGCGGCATGGGAGGGGAGGGTCATCGGGACATGCGACCAGGCGTTCTCGAAGAGGATCGAGTCGGCGCGCAGGGCCGAAAGCGCGGGCGTTTCGACGCCTCCGTAGCCATAGAAAGGAAGGCGGTCCGACCGGAGAGTGTCGATCGAGATCAGGATGACCGGCGCTTTCGGGAAGACGCGACGGGCCGCCTTCTTTCCCTCGTTCCCGGGGCTGCATCCAGACGGAAGAAGGAGGAGAAGAAACAGCAGCGCGGGAATCAGTCCAGAGAAGGTGCTCATCCCGGGTCTCGGGCTCCGGCCATTCATCGGGAGAGTCTAATTCGACTCGGGGGCTGGCACGCTTCTTCCAGTGTCTTTGTGAACTGTGATCGAAGTCCCTCGAAATCACGTCCGCTTGCGAGCGAATCGGAACCGTAAATGGAGGCGCTTCTTCGCTTTGTGCTCCACGTAGGGGGCGGGGGTCGATTCCATGAGAAACTCCCTATCTCCACTTTCTTGAATCCCCCTCCAAGATTTGGAGGGGATCTGGTCCTTTCGGAATGAACTCGGGCAAGGGTCGAATGGAAAGAGGAAAGGAGGCCTGACAGGAGCGAATCTCTACTCTGTTTTAACGGAGTGTCGACCAGGTAGTTCTAACCCTAGAATGATTTTCAATCTTGGAGGAAAGACGAATGCGAAATAACAGGAACTGGTTCGTACTGCTGGCGCTGCCGCTGCTGCTGGCAACCCAGGTCTGGGCGCAGGGCGCCGGCACCGGTACGGTCAACGGGCGCGTCGCCGAAGCGGAAGGCCTGCCGCTTCCGGGCGTGACGGTCACTGCGAAGTCCCCTGCCCTGCAGGGCTCTCGTACGGCCGTGACGAACGTCAACGGCGACTTCGTGATGCCGAACCTGTCCCCGGGCGACTACACACTGACCTTTGTGATGTCGGGCTTCACCACCGTGACCAGGACCGCGAAGGTCTCCGGCGGTCAGCAGGTCGCCGTGAACGCCAAGATGTCGATCAGCGCGGTCGCCGCCGAGGCCACCGTCGTGGCGCAGAGCGAAACCGTGTCCCAGACGGCGCAGGCGGCCTCGACGTACTCCGCCGAAGTGACCTCCAAGCTGCCGGTCACTCGCAACTACCTTTCCACGGTCGCCCTGAGCGCGGGCGTCAACTTCAACTTCTCCGCGACGGCCCCGAGCATCAGCGGCTCGGCGTCCTTCGACAACGTCATGACGGTCAACGGCGTCAACCTGCAGGACCCGGTCCGCGGGACCCAGACGAACCTCTTCATCGAGGATTCGATCCAGGAAACGACGACGATGACCTCCGGCGTCTCCGCCGAGTACGGCCGCTTCACGGGTGGCGTCATCAACGCCATCACGAAGCAGGGCGGCAACAGCTTCTCCGGCTCGTTCCGCGTCACGCTCAACAACAACGACTGGCGGGCGCAGCCCCCGATCCCGGCAACTCTGACCGACAAGACGGTTCCCACCTACGAGGCCACCCTCGGCGGGCCGATCTGGAAGGACCGGATCTGGTTCTTCGCCGCCGGCCGTGCGGTCGATAACGAGACCCCCCGGTCGACCGTCGCTCCCGCGGCAGGGGGATACACGGAGTTCACGGAAGACCGGCGGTACGAGGGGAAGCTGACGATCTCCCCCTTCCAGAACCACACGGTGACCGGCACCTACACGGAGCAGACCTCCTCCCAGAGCAACTACGCCTTCACCGGTCTGCCCATCCTCGATGACCCGCAGATCCGTTACTCGCGGGAGCTCCCGAGCGACGTCATGGCGATCAACTACAACGGCGTCATCACGTCGAATTTCTTCGTCGAGGCCCAGTACTCGAAGAAGACGTTCCAGTTCCTCAATTCCGGCGGAACCAACCAGGATCTGATCGCGGGAACGCCGATTCTCTCCGCGGCTCAGGGTTCTGCCCAGTTCTGGGCGCCGTACTTCTGCGCCAGCTGCCCCGGTGGCGGTGAGGCGCGCGACAACGACGACATCCTGGCGAAGGGCACGGTCTTCCTCTCGACGAAGAGCCTCGGCTCGCACAGCGTCGCCTTCGGCTACCAGAACTTCGGCATCCAGCGCGAGGGCAACAACTGGCAGTCCCCGACTAACTACGTGCTCTACTCCACCAGCGTCCGGAACGAGGGCGGAACGCTCTACCCGATCATCGACGAGGGCTCCTCGCTCTACTTCGCGCCGATTTTCCAGGAGTCCCAGGGTGCTGACATCCGGACCTGGTCGATCTTCGTCAACGACACCTGGAGGCTCAACAACAACTTCTCGTTCAACCTCGGTGTCCGTTACGACAAGAACGACGCGACGGACCAGGCCGGGGCGAAGGTGGCGGACGACTCGGCCTTCAGCCCGCGCCTGTCGGCGACCTACGACGTCAAGGGCGACGGAAAGATGCGCCTGAGCGCCAGCTACTCGAAGTACGTTGGCCAGATCCAGGAAACCCAGGCGGGAGCCGCCAGCTCGGCCGGCAGCCCGGCTTCGTACTACTACTACTGGTACGGAAAGAGCTACAACCAGCCGGGGCAGGCTCTCACCCCGACCGCCACCGTGCTGCGCGAAATGTTCGACGTCTGGGGCATCACCGGGATCAACATGTTCCCGCCCAACACGGACCCCGACTACGTTTCCGTCCCGGGCGTCAACGTCCAGATCCGTGGCGGTCTCTCGTCGCCGTACGCGAACGAGTACGTCCTCGGAATCGGCGGAACCGTGGGCCAGAACTTCGTCTACCGCGTGGACGGCGTTCGCCGCGAATTCAAGAACTTCTATTCGCAGAGACAGGACACGACCACGGGCAAGGTCACGGACTCTCTCGGCAACGTCTACGATCTCGCGATCGTCGAGAACTCCGATACGCCCACGCGCGAGTACACGGGTCTCCATACGGCCCTCTCCTACCGGTGGAATGCCCTGAGCCTCAGCGGCAACTGGACCTGGTCGCACCTCCTCGGCAACACCAACGGTGAGAACACGGGTGGTGGTTCCACCCGGATCGGCTTCGAGAGCTACCCCGAGTACCTCGACCTGAAGTGGAATGCCCCCAACGGTAGCCTCGCGTCGGACCAGCGCCATCGCATCCGCATCACCGCTGCGTACGACTTCAACCTGGGCCCCGTCTCCATCACCCCGGGCCTCATCCAGGCCTTCGACAGCGGCACGCCGTACGGCGCCGTCGGCACCGGCCAGCAGGGTGCCCCGGTGGCGGCGTTCGTCACCAACCCTGGATACGAAACTCCCCCCGCCCGGAACACCTACTACTACACCGCGCGCGATGCCTACCACACCGATGACATCTGGCGGACCGACCTCTCCCTGAACTTCTCCGGCAAGATCGGCCCCGTCGAGATCTTCGTGCAGCCGCAGGTGTGGAACCTCTTCAACGCCCAGGGCGTCGT
>CALBDV010000025.1 GCA_937927565.1 uncultured Holophagales bacterium | reverse complement strand
GTTTACGGGCATCGCGATGATGGAGTGGAGCTCTCCCAGGACAGCCGTGTATCGGGACCAGTTCTCAGAATCGATCGACGAACTCGCCAGCGAGTTCGTCCAGCGGGGGCGACCGAGCATCGGGCTTGGACCAGGGCACAGTACTTGGCCGGTCAAGCTGGAACCTGGTTTGTGACACTCCGCGGGGAACATGTCGTCGCGAATGGGCTCGCCGCGCCGGTCTATGCCCGCGATCAGCCTTCGCTCGAGTTCACCATCCTTGGTGACCAGGAAAAACGATGCGGTCTGGGAGGAGACGCGGTCGCGTGCCATGGCGACCGTGGCCGCGACTATTTCGTCTAGCCCGTGAGAATCGATAAGGGCTTCGCGATCGCAGAATAGCGATTCAAGCTCGCCCGCGGCACTCGCCTCGCTGCGAGACGCGGGTTGGTCTGACGCGGACACTTCCTAGTCTCTTGCGTGGCCTCGGACGGGGAGGAAGCTGAATGCAGTAACCAGGGCCGTCGGGGACTGGCGTCCTAGCGCCACACTGGCGCTCGCCGGGTTCGGTGACCGGGTGGAGCTCGGCGTCGGGGGCAACACCCGGGGCAGCCTGAAGCATTGCCGTTTGCGATTGCCGCTGATGCTCTCCAACGAATCTCCGTTCTGCCGAGGCGTATTCCGTGAGTTCCCCGCCTCAGCGTGGTCAAATGCTACCACAGATGGGGTGCCCGTAAGTCTCTGCGGGAGCATAGTATACGCGATCGATCGGTCACGGGATTCAGTGGCCACGCCCTCGACCAACCCAGGCGGTCGATCGGACTGGCGCAGCGTCGGCTCGCCTAGGGGGCGGGAGCCGGATGAGGCAGAGGGGTGCGTGACGCGCTGACCGTCCTCGGAGGTCGGCTGTTGCAAGGGCGCCCCCCTGCGTCAGGTAACCGAGCCCCGCATCGGGCGCGTCGTCTTCGCGAACGCGATGCCGTTGTCCCGCGACGCGGCGACGCGGCATTTTCGGACATTGACCTGTGAGCCCGTGGCGGTTAGGACGAAGCACGGCTTGCCGTTCGTCGGGACCTTGCGCTCGTGGGGGGCGTCGTACTTCTCCTCGAACGCTCCACTCGTCACGCTCAAGGCCAGAAGATCCCCTGCCAGCCCTAGCGGGCTTGCTGATCGTAGATCATGGTTGACGGAGGCGTGTCCGTGGCGGTAGCGTACAGGCATGACGATAGGCAGCCAGATACGTGAGGCGAGGGAGAAACAGGGAATATCACTCCGCGGTTTCGCGAAGAGGCTCAAGGTCTCGGCTCCGTTTCTTTCGGACGTGGAACGGGGGAATCGGTATCCCTCCGATGAGATCCTCGAGAAGTTCGCGAAGGCGCTCGACCTCGACGCGGTCGAGCTACGAAAGCTCGACCCGCGACCCCCTGTCCAGGGCCTACGGCGGCTTGCCGAGGAGGACTCGCGGTACGCCGCCGTCTTCAGGGAACTCGTGAAGCAGAAGGTCAAGCCCGAGGAGATGGAGTCGTTCCTGAAGCAGCGAGCCGAGGAGTCGGCGACGGGGCGTCGGAAGAGGTAATGGGCTGATGAAGTACGGCACGCGTTGGCTGCCCTTCGATGACTCGGAGGATCTCGCGCTGCCGGTCTGGGAGAGGGAGCCTGTTAACACTCCGGTCTCAGTTCAGTCCGAGGGACGCTCGCACCGGGTCACGCCATTTCTATCGGTACAGGCGAACGAGGCGATCTGCGATGCCGAATTGCGCTCAGCGGGGCTCCTCGAGTCCGGACCACCGGTCGACATCGACCGCTACGTCTTCAACAGGTTCGGAATCACTCCAGAGTTCGAGGAGATGGCTCCGCTCGGCGCGACGCACTTCGACCCTGAATCAGGAACCCCGAGGCGGATCATCCTCCAGAAGCGTCTCGTCATGAATGAGAGTGTCTCGAAGCAACGGCGTGTCCGGGCAACGCTTGCTCACGAGGCTGGCCACGCATTGCTGCACTGGCCGCTCTTTCGGCCGAGAGTGGAAACGATCGGGTGTACGCAGTCGCTACGCCAGCTCAGGCCTACCTCGCTGGACCACCCCGCGAGTGGGCGCTGCGGCACTCCCGGGTGCTTTTGCGAGCACCAGGCGAACGTTGCTATCGGGGCGTTCCTTCTCCCCCTGTCGCTCTTTAGGTCAGCCCTCGCCGAAGCGGAGGCGGAGTTCAGCTCCGGCGGCCGTGCGGGGGAGGCAGTCCATTCCGACCATCGAGGGTGGCACGACGATGTGGATTACTACCTTGGTGACCTCTTCGATGTGAATCCTCAGGTCGTCACGGAGCGGCGGAAGGGGCTCAGGAGGAATGAGCCTGGTACTCCTCTGACCAACGAACGGGCAGCACAACTCCTCCGAACCCACTGGTACCGGGCGCTGACCGCCGACGCCAAAACGTTTCTATGACGAGACGGACTATCTCTTTTTTTGCCTGCTGTGTCTGATACGTGAGCTGACGCTAGCTCTCTCAACCGACGTAAGAAAGGAAGCAATACCGATGCGTGATCCGAGACCCCCGTGAGCTCGTCCCTGGCGTCGTAGTAGTGGGCGGAGAAGGGTTGGCCCCCTTCTCCGCCCGAAGAGACTTGTCACCCCCCAACCAACTAAGAAGGAGGAGACAGTGGGTAGTGTCTTCGCTCCCAAGACGAATATCAAGAGAACGACGAATGAGAAGACCGGGCGAGGCAAGGAGCATTCCCGCCTGCCGCTGGGACGCCCTCTCATCGACCTCCCCACGGGAACCTTCAAATGTTCGCCCGTTGCGCGGAGGCGACCCGTTAGGGTTTCTATCGGCCCCGGCTCCTCAGGAGTCGCGCCCCTAGCCGGGAGTTCCTGAGGAAAACGCCCCTTTGAGTGGACCTAAGGCTTTGTAG
>CALBDV010000024.1 GCA_937927565.1 uncultured Holophagales bacterium | reverse complement strand
CACCCAGGTCGAGGCGCTCCGGGGGTACCTTTGACGTCCGCCGTGCGGAGAAGGAAAAGGCCGAGCTGGAGGCGCGCGCCGGCGCTCCCGATTTCTGGAACGACGCGGCGGCCGCTCAGGAGACGCTGAAGAAGCTCAAGAGGGCCGACGTCGTCCTGAGCGACGACAAGGCGTTCCGGGAGAAGCGCGAGGAGCTCGAGGTCTTCGCCGAGTTTCTCCGGGAGGGCGAGGCGGTCGAGAGGGACGCCGACGCGGCGATGGCGTCGATCTCGAGGTGGTCGCGGGGGCGGGAGCTGCGCTTCAAGCTGACGGAGCCCGAGGACGAGCTTCCGGCCCTCCTGGAGATCAATGCCGGCACCGGAGGCACCGAGGCCCAGGACTGGGCCGAGATGCTGATGCGGATGTACATGCGATACGGCGAGCTCAAGGGGTGGAAGACCGAGGTCCTCGAGGTCTCCTACGCCGACGACGCAGGGATCAAGAGCGCGACTCTGCGCTTCGAGGGCGAGTACGCCTACGGCCACATGAAGGCCGAGCACGGCGTCCATCGGCTCGTGAGGATCTCGCCGTTCGACGCCGCCGCGCGGCGGCACACCTCCTTCGCGTCGGTCTACATCACCCCGGAGGTCGACGACACGATCGTGATCGAGATCGCCGACAAGGACCTCCGCATCGACACGTTCCGTGCAGGCGGCAAGGGCGGCCAGCACGTCAACAAGACCGACTCCGCGGTCCGGCTGACGCACCTCCCGACCGGCCTCGTCGTCTCCTGCCAGAACGAGCGGTCGCAGGGCAAGAACAAGGACTCGGCGATGAAGGTCCTCCGCTCGCGCCTCTACAAGCGGGCGGTCGAGGAGCGTCAGGCCATAGAGGACAAGCGGGCCGGCGTGAAGATGGAGATCGGCTTCGGCTCGCAGATCCGCTCGTACGTCCTCGCGCCCTACCGGATGGCCAAGGACCACCGGACCGGCTTCGAGGTGGGCGACGTCGATCGGGTGCTCGACGGGGACCTCGACGGCTTCGTCGAGGCGTGGCTGCAGATGGCGGTGAAGAGGGGCGAGAAGCACGCCCGCGAGAGGAAGAGCTCCGATTCGCTGGCGCTCGAGGACGAGGTGTGACGGCCGCCCCGCCCTGGATCCTCGAGATCCGACGGCGCCTCGAGAGGGAATGGGTCGTCCCCGACGTCGTGAAGGAGATCGCCGAGGGGACGCCGAACGCCAGGCCTGCCGCCGTCCTCGTTCCGCTCTACGTGAGGGAGCGCGAGCTCTGGACCCTCTTCACGAAACGGAGCGAGGCGGTGGAGAACCACAAGGGGCAGATCTCCTTCCCCGGCGGGATGGAAGCCCTGGACGACGCCTCGCCCTGGGACACGGCGATCCGCGAGGCCGAGGAAGAGATCGGCGTCCCGCAGAAGGCAATCCTCAGGCTCGGCGAGCTCCCCGAGGTCGTGACGTTCACCGGCTTCCGGATCCGTCCGTTCGTCGGAGCGATCCCGTACCCGTTCGAGATCCGGAAGAACCCGGGAGAGGTGGATTCGGTGATCGAGATGCCGATTCGGGTCCTGCTGGGGCCGACGCTCGTCGAGGAACGGGGCATCTCGTGGAAGGGGCGGTCGATTCCGACCCCCGTCTACCACGTGAAAGGCCATGTCATCTGGGGCGCGACCGCGTTTCTCCTCGCGAGCCTTCTCGAGGCGCTAACCGACGAGGGACGGCCACCGGCCTGATCGGGCCCCGGGAAGGACTGTCGGGGCCGGTCAGCGCTTCAGAGGGCTCACGAGCGCGGAGGGAGCCTCGGCCTGAGAAGCCAGAGAAGCCAGGGAGGCGACGAGCTTCGCCGCGGCGGCGGCCCTGTCGCGGTTCGCGGCGGCCGGGGCGAGGGCCGGATCGGCCGCGAGGGCCTTCTCGAAGAAGGCAAGTGCTTCGGCCCAGCTCTTCTGCGTGTAGGCGACGGCGCCCGCCTCGTTGAGGATCGAAGCGTCGGATCCGGACACGAAGTCCTTCAGGGTGCTGGCCGCGCCCTCGACGTCGCCGGAGAGCCGTTGTGCCCGGGCGAGGCCGAGGAGGGAGTCGACATCCGACGGCTGCGCACCCAGGGCCGTCCGGAACGGCTCGATCGCTTCCGCCGGGCGTCCCGTGGACAGGAGGAGCGCGCCGAGGCCCTTCAGGGCCGGGTTCCACGAGGGGTCCGTCCGGAGCGCCTCGCGGTACTCCCGCTCCGCCTCCTTCAGGGAACCCTTCTTCCGGAGAGCCGCCGCGAGGCTTGCACGGACCGGCGCACGATCGGGCGCCTCCGCCGCCGCCCGCATGAGCGGATCGAGGGCGGCGTCGACGTCTCCCGTCTGGAAAAGGAGGGCCCCGTACTCCGCGAGGACGGCCACGTCCTTCGGAAGCGCCTCGGCAGCCACGGTGAAGACCTGGCGTGCCGTCTTCAGGTCGCCCTCGAGACGAGCCTTTCGGCCAAGGGTCGTCAGCCGGTCGGCATTCCTGGGGTTCACTTCGACGGCCCTCTTCAGGAAGCCGAGCGCCTCGTCGAACTCCTTTGCGTCGAGAGAAAGGTCGGCGAGGGCGAGGAGAGTTCCCTCGTTCCGCTCGTTCAGCCGAAGCGATTGCCGCCACATCGCGTCGGCCAGCGCCCTTTCGCTTCGCGCGGAGTAGGAGTCTCCGAGAAGCCGGTAGCCCTCGCTGGAGGTGGGCTCGACCTCGACGACGCGGTTTGCCGCGGCCTGGGCGGTCGCCGCGTCGCCGCGGTTGAGCGCCTCGCGGCCGAACGACAGGAGGTCGGTCGGCGTGGCGCCCGAGCCCGGCAGGCTTGCCGTGACGGGAGCGGGGGCCGGAAGGGGAATGATCGGCACCGGCTCGCCGAGGGCGCGCCGGCGCGCGAGGGCCGCCTGGTCGGACCGGCCGGCCTTTTCGTAAGCCTGGGCGAGGAGCGCCCAGGCGTCGCGGTCGAGCTTGTCCTGGGGATAGTTCCCGAGGTCGTAGACGACCTCTGCGAATCGCCCGTCCCTGATCTTCTCCTCGCAGGACCGCTTCAGCTCCGCCAGGTCGGGGAGCGCCGGCGGAATCGCCTTCGCCACCTCGGCCTTCACGTCGTTCCAGAGCGCGCGGAACTCCGGCGTGTAGAGCTGCTCGACGATCTCGAGCGAGGGGTCGTCGGCGAAAGCCGCTTGCAGGGTTTCCCGGGCCGCCTTCGCGTTCCCGCCGTTCAGCGTGGCGTACGCTGCCTGCATCCGGAGCCGTCCCCGGCGGCGGGCGTCGGACGCGGCCGTGGCGGACTGCTCGAACTTCACGGCGGCCTCGCGGAACTTCCCGGACCTCGAGGCGGCGCGCGCCTCCCTCTCGAGGGACTCGGAGGCCGGCTGCGCCTGCAGCGAGGGGCAGAGGAGGAGCGCGAGGGCGACGGGGAGGAGTCGGACGCGGATCACCCGGGGATTCTACGGCGAGGGCCTACTTCTTCCTCAGGGTGAAGACCACGGTCGCCTTGTCCTGTTCGTAGACTTCGACCGACTGCTCCTCCGGCTCGAACCCCTGGAGGCGCGCCTGGACGCGCCGGGTCCCCTCGGCGACCGTCTTCTTGAGAGGAGCATTCCCGGCCCGCCCGACCACGACGCCGTCCACGAGGATCTCCGCGCCGACGGCGTCGGGATTGACGGAGATCCAGAGCTGCCCGAGAGGAGGGAAGTCCGCGCGGACCGGGATGCTCCCTCCGGCCGTCACCTCGAACGGGACCTTGATCGGACCGTACCCGCCGCTCTCGAAGGAGGCGACGTGCCGGCCGGGCGAAAGGGTGAAGCTCTTCGCCTTCAGGACGCTGCCTCGAGGCACGCCGTCGATCGAGAGCTGAGCATAGGCGTTCGAGGAGATCACGGCCGTGCCGGTCGCGGCCGCGGTCGGTGCCGCCGTCGGTACGGCTGTCGGAACGGTTGGCGGCACAGCAGGTGTCGGCGGAACCGTCGATTCCGAAATCGGTGTCGCAGCCGGGGTGCCCGTAACTGTCGGCTCTGCAGTTCCACCGGCTGAGGTCGTCTTCCTCGCGCCGGGGCCGAGAAGGAGCCAGCCGAGACCCCCTCCGACGACGACGAGGATCGCGAGTGCGCCGAGGAAGACCTTGAGCGCGCTGCCGGTCTCCTCGGGGCGGGGAGCGAGCGGAACCGGGCTGGCCGACGACGGGGCCTCCGGCCGGATTGGCAGGTCGGCCGCTGCAGACGGACCTTGCTGCGCGACGAGGAGGCGCTCGTCCAGGCGGGCGCTCCCGAACGTTCGAGGCCCCGACGAAAGAGGTTCTTCTCCCGGGGCCGAGCGGGGCGGTGCGCCGATCGGCCCGGAGAGCACCTCGAGAACGGCCATCAGGCTCGCCTTCAGCTCGGCGCACGATGAGAACCGATTGCTGCGGTCCTTCTCCAGGGTCTTCTCTATGACCGCAACGAGCTCCGGCGGCAGCCCCGGCACGACCTCGGCCGGCGACGGAGGGTTCTCGTTCATGATCTTGTAGAGGACCGTCGAGATGTGGTCTCCCGCGAACGGGCGCGTGAAGGTGAAGAGCTCGTATGCGAGGACACCGAGCGAAAAGATGTCCGTGCGTGCGTCGACAGGCTCGCCCCGGATCTGCTCCGGCGCGAGGTAGGACGCCGTGCCGAGCGTGATCCCCGTCTGGGTCAGGGTCGATTCGGTGACCATCGACTTGGCGATGCCGAAGTCCATGATCTTGACCGTCCCGTCCTCGAGAATCCGGATGTTCGACGGCTTGACGTCGCGATGGACGATTCCGCACGTGTGGGCGTAGTGAAGGCCGTCGGAGATGTCGGCGAGGACCCGGACGCGCCAGGCGAGCGGCAGGTCGTCCTTCCGCTTGATCTTGCGGTCCAGGTCCTCTCCGGTGAGGAACTCCTGGACGATGTAGGGGAGTCCCTCGTCGGTCAGGCCGAAATCGTAGATCGTCGTGATGTTGCGATGGTGGAGGTTCCCGGCGAACTCGGCCTCGCGGAAGAACCGCTTCCGGAGATCGTCCTCGTCGCTCTGACACGTCTTGATCGCGACGGTGCGCTTGATGTACGGGTCACGTCCCCTGTAGACCGTCCCGAAGCCACCGACGCCGATCTTCTCGATGATCTCGTACTTGCCGACCTTCGCGAGCATGCCCGTCCGACGAGGGTACCACGGGGTCGCGTATATTCCTCTGACGTGAGGGCTTCGTTCGCATCCTTCCCCCTCGTCGTGGTTCTTGCCGTCGGAGCCGGGGCTTGCCGGGAGAGCCCCTCCGGGAGGAGCGCGGAGCGGGAGTCCAGGCGACCGGCCCTGACCGAAAGGGAGGCCTACCGTCCCCCGGCCGACGCCGTCCTGACCGTTGCCCAGGTCGAGGCGTTCCTGAAGGTGCGCGAAGCGACGGTCCGCTCTTACTCCTCACCCGGGGGGCGGGCGCCGCTCGAGGGGGAGGAGGGGATCTCCCGGGCCACCCTGGCGCGAGCCTCGGAAATGCGTGCCGCCCGACTGCTTGCCGTACCGCCCGAGGAATACCTCTGGGTGCGCGAGCGGATTCTCGAGGCGGAGGCGGCGGCGTCGACGGCGAAGCTGAACGCGGACGTCCTCGCCCTTCTCGAGAAGACCCTTGCCTCCCTTCGAAGCCGGCGACCGTCTGCTCCGGACGAAGCTTCGAGGCAGCTCCTCGACGAACAGATCGCGAGCTTCGAAGCCGAGGCCGTCCGCGTCCGGCGCGAGGCGGGGGAGAAGGAGCCAGAAGCGATCCGGGCGAATCTGAGGGTCCTGGGCCCCTATCGCCAGAGGATCTCTGCGATCGCCGACGAGCTGGCGGAGCTCAACGCTGCGGCTGCTGCGGCCCTCCCCATCCCGGAGAAGTAGGCCGGGCCCGGGTTCGTCCCAGGCGGGCGAGGGCGCGTCGCGATTCAGCCGCAGCCGGTTGCCATACCGGGCCGCTGCTAGACTCGGTGTCTCCCCCGGAAAGCCGAAAACCCCAGGAGACGGACCATGAGAATGATCGACCCGCTTCTTCTCGAGTTCGACCGCGAGTGCTCCGGTACGAGGAAGTGCCTCGAGCGTCTTCCGGCCGACAAGCTGACGTGGAAGCCCCACGAGAAATCGATGTCGCTCGGACAGCTCGCGGGGCACGTTGCGACGATCCCCGCCTGGATCGGCGGAACGCTCCTCCTCGACGGATTCGACCTCGCCGCCGGGATGGACCGCCCGCCCCTCGACACGCCGGAGAACATCCTCGCGGCCTTCGAGGGGTCCGTGAAGACGGCGAAGTCCGCCATGGCGCAGCTCGACGACGCGAAGGCGATGGGCGAGTGGACGCTCTCGAACAAGGGACAGGCCGTCTTCTCGATGCCGAGGATCGCTCTCGTCAGGTCGGTCCTCCTGAACCACTCCTATCACCACCGCGGCCAGCTCACGGTCTACCTCCGCCTCCTCGACGTCGCGGTGCCGGGCCTCTACGGCCCGAGCGCCGACGACAACCCGTTCAAGTGAGGAGGCGGCCATGTCCGTCGTCCTGACCGAGCTCTCCGAGAGGATCCTGACCGTCACGCTCAACCGGCCCGAGAAGCTGAACGCCCTGAACACCGAGGTGATCGAAGAGCTGCGCCGGGTCTTCCACGAGGCGAAGTCGAACCCCGAGGTGGGGGCACTCGTCCTGACGGGCACCGGGGAGAAGGCCTTCGTCGCGGGGGCCGACATCTCAGGCTTCCCGTCGCTCACGCCCGTCGCCGCGCGCGACTTCGCGCGGAAGGGGCAGGCGGTTCTCGACCTCCTCGAGACGATGGGCAAGCCTTCCATCGCCGCCGTGAACGGCTTCGCCCTCGGCGGCGGCTGCGAGCTGGCGATGGCCTGCTCGATCCGCGTCGCTGCGAGGACGGCCCGTTTCGGCCAGCCCGAGGTCGCCCTTGGCCTGATTCCAGGCTATGCCGGGACACAGCGCCTCCCACGTCTCGTCGGCAAGGGGCGTGCCCTCGAGCTGATCCTGACGGGCGACCCGATCGGCGCCGACGAGGCGCTCCGCATCGGCCTCGTGAATCGCGTCGTCGAGCTGGCGGAGCTTCTTCCCGTCTGCCGCGCCCTCGCATCGAAGATCCTCGGCAAGGCACCTCTCGCCGTCCGCTACGCCCTCGAAGCCGTGAACCACGGCCTCGAGCTCCCGTTCGACGAGGCCGAGCTCCACGAGGCAGCCCTCTTCGGTCTCTGCGTCGCGACGGACGACATGAAGGAAGGCGTTTCCGCCTTCCTCGAGAAACGCCCCGCGAGGTTTACCGGGAAATAGGGTCAGGTCTTGATTTTATATTATAGGATCGAGACCGCGGGCATGGCGTGCAAGCGTTCGGCGCCCGGAGTGCGTGGGACGTAGACCAGACCCGCTTCCCGGCGCCCCGGCTCCCTCGCGTCAGAGCGGCCGCGAAAGGGTGAAGGCTCCGCGGAGCTGGCCCGCGGCGAAGCCGACCGCCTGGTCCTCGGGATAGAGCTCCTTCACCTTCGAGGCGATCTCGGGCTTCAGCGAGGAGCCGTGGCAGTTGAGGCAGGGCGAGGTCGTGCCGATCGCCTTCATGTAGCGGAAGGTGGAGCGGCCTTCCTCCTCGACGACCTCGAAGGTCTCGATGGCGGGAAGCTCCTCGCCGGCCGCGAGACGTGTCTTGAACTCCTCGAGCTTCGCCGTTTCCCACGCGTCCGGCGCGTTCCGGGAGTTGCGTACCTTCAGGGCCGTCCGGGCGATCTTCCACGGGGTTCCCGTCGCGGTGGCTGTCGCGATCTGGGGAGCCTTCACGCGGCAGACGTCGACCGCCATCACGGGACCTCCGCTCTTCATGGCGGCAAAGAGCTCGCCCTGGAGCGAGAGCATCAGGTTGCCGGCGAGGCCGCGAGCCTGCGATGCAAGAACCTCTGGAGCGGGGGGCTCTGCCGCGATGAGGGGGAGCGCGAGGAGGGCGGCGAGAGCGAGTCGCGAAGTTCTCATGACTTCCTCCGAGGAAGGAAGGGTAGCGCGTCAACGTCCGGATCGGGTCGTCCCTCGTCGTGGAGGCGCGGTCCAGGGGTCCTCCGGCCAGGGGTGTTTCGGGTACCGGCCGCGCAGCTCCCGTCGCACCGCGGGATACGTGGTCGACCAGAAGCTCGCGAGGTCGGAGGTGACCTGGACGGGCCGGCCGGCGGGGGAGAGAAGGTGCAGGAGGACACCGACGCGCCCGGCCGCGACCCGGGGCGTCGCGGCGAGGCCGAAGAGCTCCTGGAGCTTCACCTCGAGGACGGGCGGGCCGACGGCGTCGTAACGGAGGGGAAGGTCACGACCGGTGGGTACGGGGAGAGACTCGGGCGCGTGCTCGTCGAGGAGGCGCAGGGCACGCGAGCCCAGACGGGCCTTCAGGAGAGACTCGAGAGGCGCCTCGCGAAGCTGGGAGAGCCGGCGACGGCCGGCGACGAGATCGGGAAGGAGCTCGACGAGCACCGCGTCGTCGAGGGGCGGCAGGTCGAGCTCGGGCATCGCACGCCGGAGGAAGGCGATGCGCTCGCGAAGGCGCGCGACGCCGGGGCCCGGCTCGAGAGCGCGGGAAAGGTCGGCGCGGGCAGCCTCGAGAAGGAGGCGTGCCGTCTCGCCGTCGAGCGGCGCGGGGATCTCCTTCTCCTCCAGAACGAGGTCGTCGTAGACGACGCGCTGCCGGGCGACCACGCGCTCGGAAGCGGCCTCCCACGATCGGACGGTCTCCGTCCGGACCCGCTGGCCCGGCAGCTCGTCGAGCCACTCGCGCTCCACGGCGCTGGCGAGGCGAATCCGGTCGGGACCCGAGGGCGCGGCTGACGTCTCGACGACGGCGACGAGCTCGGCCGAACGTACCGTGCAGCGGGAGTCGAAGACGAGAGGCGTCCCTCCCGCGAGGATCGCTTCCGCCGCTCCCGGACGCCGTCGCCGGGCGATCCGATCGGGATAGGCGGCGAGAACGAGCCGGAGGAGGTCCGCCTCGGAAGCGCGGGTCGAGCTTTTCGCGGGCGCGAACCGCCGGAGGAGATGGTCGCGAAGCCGCAGGACCGCGAGAGCGGCACCCGGGTCGAGGCCGCGTGCGGCGAGGCGATCGCGGGAGAGCCCGGTCCTCTCGGCCTCCTCGAGGAGCTCGAGGCGGAGGAGGAGGTCGGAGGCGTGGTCGACCTCCCTCGTCCCGCCGCCGAACGCGCGGCTTCCGGCGAGGACGTCGCGTTCCTCGACGAGAGCCGCAAGGGTCGCCGCCTCCCGAAGGAGCCCACTTTCGGCCCCCGCGAGGACGACCGTCGCCAGGCGGGGGTGGACTGGCAGCGCGGCCATCTTCCTACCGCGGGGCGTGGGATCGTACGAGCCCTCCTCGACCGCGCCGAGGCGTCGCAGGAGCCGCAACGCGAGCGCCGTCGAGGTGGCCGGCGGCCGCTCGAACCAACCGAAGAGCGCCGGGTCGCGGGCCGTCCAGAGCAGGACGTCGAGGAGGGGCGAGGCGAGGTCGGTCCGGAAGAGCTCGGGCTCCTCGAAGGGGCGCAGTCCCTGCTCCTCGTGCCGGGAGAAGAGTCGCAGGGCGAGGCCCGGGCCGAGGCGGCCGGCGCGGCCGGCGCGCTGCTCTGCGCTGGCTTTCGGAATGCGGCCGAGGACGAGCCGGTCGAGGCCGGAGCGCGGGTCGAAGCGGAGGGTTCGCGCGAGGCCCGAGTCGACGACCGTGGAGACGCCCTCGATCGTGAGCGACGTTTCGGCGACGTTCGTCGCCAGGAAGACACGGCGGTGGCCAGCAGGCGCGGGCGCGAGCGCGGCGTCCTGGGCGGCGCCGGGGAGGTCGCCGTGGAGGACGCGGACGTCGAGGGGCTCGCCCCCCGTTCCCATCGACTCCACGGTCTCGCGTGCCCTGCGGATTTCGAAGGCACCCGGGAGGAAGACGAGAACGTCTCCTCGCGGACCTTCCGAAAGGGCAGTCCTCACGGCCGACGCGACGCGGGCCTCGAGGGGCCTCGGGTCGGCGTGATCCGAGTACCGGACTTCCACGGGGAAGGGGCGCCCGGGGACGTCCATGACGGGCGCCGGGCCCCGCGCGTCCGCGAGGAACGTGGCGACGGGGGCCGGATCGAGCGTGGCGGAGGCGACGAGAAGCAGGAGGTCCTCGCGGAGGGTCGCGCGGATCTCGCGGAGCATCGCGAGGGCGAGGTCCGCGTGGCGGCTCCGCTCGTGAAACTCGTCGAGCATCACGCCTGCGAGCCCTTGCAGGGAGGGGTCCTCGAGGAGGCGGCGCGTCAGGATCCCCTCGGTAACGACGAGGATGCGAGTCCGGGACGAGCGAACGGCTTCGTCGCGGATCTGGTACCCGGCGCGCTCGCCCGCCGGTTCCCCCAGTTCCGAGGCGATTCTCCGCGCCGCGGCGCGCGCGGCGACCCTTCGCGGCTGCAGGACCCAGAGCGAGCCGGACCCGAGGACCCCCGAAGCCAGGAGCGCCGGCGGCACCCTCGTGGTCTTGCCCGCACCTGGAGGAGCCACCAGAACGAGCGTCCCTCGATTCCTCAGGGCCGCCACGACGCCGGGCAGAAACGGGTCGATCGGGAGAGTCGTCTGCACAGGGACGACGAGGATACGGGGCGCCGGTCCGGGCCGCCGGCGGCGCCGCCCGGCGGCTGCTCGCGTCACGCCGGAATTGGCGGGCCGGGGCCGGCCGCCGATACGCGCCCCGGTCGCCTTTCAAGAGGGTTCCAGCGGGACGAAAGCCCTTCGCCGGTGCTAAAATTGCCCGTTGATGACCCGCCGGTTTGCGGCTCCGCTTCCCCGGATTTCTGGCGCGAAGCGGAAGCGTATTCCTGCTTCCGGACACACCGCGAACGAGAAGACCCCCGAACCCCGCCATTCGTCCAACACCCACGAGAGGAGATTCGTCACCCCATGAGTAGTCCGTTCAACCCCTTCGAGATGGCCCAGGCCCAGTTCGACAAGGCCGCCGACGTCCTCGGCCTCGACACGGCGAGCCGCGAGCTTCTGCGGTTCCCGCTCCGCGAGTACCACATCGCAATCCCCGTCCGGATGGACGACGGGAGCGTGAAGGTCTTCCGCGGCTTCCGCATCCAGCACAACGACTCCCGCGGCCCCTGCAAGGGCGGCATCCGCTTCCACCCGCACGAGACGGCCGACACGGTCCGCGCCCTCGCGATGTGGATGACGTGGAAGTGCGCGGTCGTCGACATCCCGCTCGGCGGCGGCAAGGGCGGCGTCATCTGCGACCCGCACCACCTGAGCGCTCGCGAGCAGGAAGGGATCTGCCGCGGCTGGATCCGCCAGGTCGCCAAGAACGTCGGCCCGGTCAACGACGTCCCGGCGCCCGACGTCATGACGACCCCGCAGCACATGCTCTGGATGCTCGACGAGTTCGAGGTCATCAACGGCGGCAAGTACCCCGGCTTCATCACGGGCAAGCCGGTCGGCTCGGGCGGCTCGCTCGGCCGGACGGAGGCGACGGGCTACGGCGTCGTCTTCACGATCCGCGAGGCCCTCAAGCAGATGAAGATCGACATCGCGACGACGAAGGCCGCCGTCCAGGGCTTCGGCAACGTCTCGCAGTACGCCATCAAGCTCTTCACGCAGCTCGGCGGCAAGGTCGTCTGCTGCTCCTCGTGGGACCAGGCTGACCAGACCTCCTACACGTTCCGCAAGCTCTCCGGCGTCGACGCCGACGAGCTCCTCGGGATCACCGACCGCTTCGGCGGGATCGACAAGGACAAGGCGAAGGGGCTCGGCTACGAGGTCCTCCCCGGCGGCGCGTGGATCGAGCAGGACGTCGAGATCCTGATCCCGGCCGCCCTCGAGAACCAGGTGACGGGCGAGACGGCCCTGAAGATCAAGCCGAGCGTGAAGATCGTCGCCGAGGGGGCCAACGGGCCGACGACGCCCGAGGCCGACAAGATCCTCCAGGAGCGCGGCATCTACTGCATCCCCGACTTCCTCGCGAACGCCGGCGGCGTCACCTGCAGCTACTTCGAGCAGGTGCAGTGCAACATGAACTTCTTCTGGGAGAAGGACGAGGTCCTCCAGAAGCTCGACACGAAGATGACCTCGGCGTTCCACGCCGTCCACGAGCTCGCGCAGAAGCGCAACCTCTACATGCGCGACGCGGCCTACGTCATCGCGGTCTCCCGCGTGGCCAAGGCCTGCAAGGACCGCGGCTGGGCCTGATCGTTCCCCGTTCCGGGGGAGCCCCGCGCGGGGCTCCCCCGGTTCCTCGGGCGGGGCGATCCGGGCGTTCCCGGTCGATCCTGAAGCCGTCCTGAGCACGGAACCCCGATCCGGTGTATGACCTCCGGCGGCGCCTCGGGCGCCCCTGGAGGATTCGATGCCCGGATCCGGACGAACGCTGCTCGAGGAGCTGCAGGAGAGGGCCAAGGAGCTCCACTGTCTCTATCGGGTTCACGCGATCTGCAGCCGTGCGGAAGCGCCCCTGGACGAGCTCTTCCGCGAGGTCGTCGGAGTCCTTCCGGTCGGCTGGGAGCACCCCGGCCAGACCTTCGCGCGGCTCGTCGTCGGAACGGCGATCTACGAGTCGCCCGAAGCCGAGCCGACTCCGTGGGTCCAGTCCGCGCCGATCCGGGTGCGCGGCGAGGAGGTCGGCCGGCTCGAGGTCTACTACCGCGAGCCGTTTCCGCCCGCCGACGAGGGGCCGTTCCTGAAGGAGGAACGGCGGCTTCTCGACACGCTGGCCGAGCTGCTGGGGCAGCTTCTCCTGCAGCGTGACCTCGCCTCCACCCTCCACCGTGCCGAGAAGAGAATCGGCCCGGCTCAGACCGAGCACGGGGACTGGTGGGTCATCGTCGACTTCCTTCGCCAGATCGACCGGCCCGGCTACGTGACGATCGCCCGGAGAATGCTCAACTTCCTCTGCTGGAGCGGCGTCGAGGAGGCGCTGCGGCTCCTCCCGCGTTTCACCGGGAGCTGGAGCGGGCCGGCGGGTCCGGAGGAGGCGACGGACGAGAACCGGCCGATGGCGCGCCGGAACCTCGACGCGCTGCTGAAGGTGGCAGAGGAGGTCTTCGTGATCGCCGCGGCGCACGTCGCCCCCGGTGAGATCCGGACGAGCATCCAGCGCTGGATCAAGGACAGCCGCTCGGGCTTCCTCATCGAGGCGCTCGAGAACCAGGGTACGTCTCTCACCGACATCGCCCAGGCCCTCACCCGCTTCCAGCACGCCGCACTGAACGACCGGGACCTCTCGCGGTCGATCCAGTTCGACCTGCGAGCCGCGCTCGTGCGGCGATTCCTGACGGACCAGGTCCAGTTCGTCGGCGTCGCCAAGAACTACATCGAGGTCTCCGACTTCCTCGAGCTGACGCGGCGGATCATCTGCCCCCCTTCGAGCCACGGGAAGGTCGGCGGAAAGAGCAGCGGACTGTTCCTCGCCGTGCAGATCGTCCGCAAGTCCGAGGAGTACGCGGAGACGCTCAAGGACATCCGGATCCCGAAGACCTGGTACGTCACCTCGGACGGCGTCGTCAACTTCATCGCGTACAACAACCTCGAAGACATCGTCGACCGGAAGTACCTCGAGATCGACCAGGTGCGGCGCGAGTACCCGCACATCGTCCAGGTCTTCAAGAACAGCCAGTTCTCCCCCGAGATCGTCAAGGGGCTCTCCGTCGCGCTCGACGACTTCGAAGAGCGGCCCATCATCGTGCGCAGCTCGAGTCTCCTCGAGGACCGTGCCGGGGCGTCCTTCTCCGGCAAGTACAAGAGCCTCTTCCTGGCGAACCAGGGCCCGAAGAGGGATCGGCTCGCCGCGCTCATGGACGCCATTGCCGAGGTCTACGCCTCGATCTTCGGGCCGGATCCGATCGAATACCGCGCCGAGCGGGGGCTCCTCGACGTCCACGAGGAGATGGGGATCATGATCCAGGAGGTCGTCGGCTCCCGCGTCGGGCGGTACTTCCTGCCGACGTTCGCGGGCGTCGCGTTCTCCAACAACGAATTCCGGTGGTCGCCCCGGATCCGGCGTGACGACGGCCTCATCCGCCTCGTCCCCGGGCTCGGCACGCGCGCCGTCGACCGGGTCGGGGACGACTACCCCATCCTTCTCGCTCCCGGCCAGCCGGGCCTGCGCGCCAACGTCACGGCCGACGCGGTCGTCCGCTACGCGCCGCGCAAGGTCGACGTGATCAACCTCGAGACGCACCGGTTCGACACGATCGAGGTCGAGGCGCTCCTGCGCGAGGCGGGCGGGAGCCTCCCCGGTGTCGAGAACATGGTCTCCGTCCACGAGGACGGAGGCATCCACCGTCCCATGATGGTCGACTACGAGGCCCAGGCGAAGGACCTCGTCGTCACGTTCGAAGGGCTCGTCACCAGCACGCCGTTCGTTCCCCGGATGCGGGCCCTCCTCAGGCTCCTGCAGGAGAAGCTGGGAGGCCCGGTCGACCTGGAGTTCGCCTCGGACGGAAAGGACCTCTACCTCCTGCAGTGCCGCCCGCAGAGCTTCGGCGACGAGAGCCAGGCCGTCCGGATTCCCGCCGAGATCCCGCCGGAGAACGTCGTCTTCTCGGCGAACCGCTTCGTCTCGAACGGGCGCGTTCCGGACATCACCCACATCGTCTACGTCGACCCCGAGGGGTACGCGGCGATCCCCGACCTCGACACGCTCCGGGACGTGGGCCACGCGGTCGGGCGCCTCAACAAGCTCCTTCCCCGGCGCCAGTTCATCCTCATGGGACCCGGGCGGTGGGGGAGCCGTGGCGACATCAAGCTCGGCGTCTCGGTGACGTACTCCGAGATCAACAACTCCGCCGTCCTCGTGGAGATCGCCCGCCGGCGGGGGAACTACGTCCCCGATCTCTCCTTCGGAACCCACTTCTTCCAGGACCTCGTCGAGGCGCACATCCGGTATCTCCCGCTCTTCCCGGACGACCCGGGCGTCTCCTTCAACGAGCGCTTCCTCCTCGAATCTCCGAACGTCCTCGCGACGCTTGCCCCCGACTTCGCTCACCTGGCGCGTACGGTGAAGGTCATCGACGTCCCGGCGACGACCGGCGGCCTCGTCCTGCGGGTCCTCATGAACGCCGACCTCGACCGCGCCGTGGCCATGCTCGCGCCTCCGCACCCGCACGGCGAACGCCACATCGAAGGGCGCCGGGGGCCCGACGGCGGTGGGGGAACCTCCGTTTCGGACGACCCCCGCCGCTGGCGGATCCACGTCGCCGAGAGAATCGCCGCGGAGGCCGACGTGGATCGCTTCGGCCTGAAGGGGATGTGGCTCGTCGGGTCGTCGAAGGACGGCACGGCCGGGCCGGCGAGCGACGTCGACCTCATCGTCCACTCCGAGGACGACCCGGCCAAGAGGGAGGCGCTCTCGACCTGGCTCGACGGCTGGAGCCTCTGCCTCTCGGAGCTGAACTACCTCCGCACGGGTATGAGAACGAAGCGGATCCTCGACGTCCACTTTCTCTCGGATTCCGACTTCTCCCGCGGCACGAGCTGGGCCGCGAAGGTGAAGGCCGTCAAGGACCCGGCGCGTTCGCTCCCGCTGCGGGCGAAGATGGGTTCGCCTGCACCGCGAAAGGGGCGCGACGCGTAGGATCGAAGGATGCGGACCCCCGCCTGGCTGACGAGAAGTGACCTCACCGAGCTTTCGAGGCAGGCCGGCGCCGTCCCCCGGCGGCGCCTCAACCGGAACCTCCACCGGATGGACGACCCCGTCCACCGGCTCCTGAACGCCATCGAGCCCGGGAGCTGGGTCCGTCCGCATCGCCACCTCGACCCGCCGCGCAGCGAGACGGTCGTCGTCGTGGCGGGAGCCCTCGGTGTCGTCGTCTTCGACGAGAGTGGAGCGGTGGCGGAGGCCGTAAGGCTGGACGCGGGCGGCGAGACGTTCGGCGTCGACCTGGACGCGGGGACCTGGCACGGACTCGTGGCGCTCGCGCCGGGGACCGTCTTCTTCGAGACGAAGCCGGGCCCCTACGTGGCTCCCGCTCCTCCGGACTGGGCCCCGTGGGCGCCCGGGGAAGGGGAACCGGAGGCCGCGACCGCCGAGCAAGCGATGCGAGGGCTCTTCGTGCTCGCGCGGGCCTGAAGGGCGCAAACGGAAGGGGACGTCCCTCGCGTCGGCGAGGGGCCGGCTCGAGGCAGGCTCCAACGGGCGGCCTCCAAAAAGAAAACGGGGGGCGCGAGGCCCCCCGTTCGTTGAAAAGCCGCGAAACTGGTTAGTAGGTGAGGCGCGCGCCGAGCCGGATCTGCCAGCGCGAGCGAAGGCTGTTGGTGGAGTACGGCCGGCCCTCGTCGAGCATGCCGGAGTTGACGGTGTAGATCGGCTTGCCCGAGGCGGCGTCCATGCCCGAGTAGCTGAGCGGGACGAAGGTCTGGTTGAAGACGTACCGCAGGATTCCGGAGTTGCTGTCGATCAGGTTGACGAGGTTCAGGACGTCGAAGGTGATCTGCGCCTTGACGGCCGTGATGGGGACCTCGAAGTCGTAGTGGAAGTCGAGGGTCTGGGTCCACGGGGCGTCGAGAGCGTTGCGCTCGGCGACGCGGCCACGGTACCCCTCGAGGCCCGACCGGGAGAGGAACTCGTTCCACTGCGCTTCGGTCGGGGCGCCGGTGCCCCTCCACACGACGTCGCTGTAGTTGGCGGGCACGTAGAGAAGGTCGTTGTTGGTGGCGCCGTCGCCGTTCACGCTGGCGCCGCTGCTGCCCATGAGCATCGAGTAGGGCTGGCCCGACTGGGCGTTGAAGACGAGCCCGATGTTGTGGGCCACGGGGCCCGTGCGGAACGTCTGGGACGCGACGGCCGTGAAGCGGTGCGGGATCTCGTAGAAGGAGCGGGTGAGGTGCTCCGTGTAGATGTCTCCGTTCGTGGTCTGGAACTGCCAGTTCGAGTACGCGACGCTCGAGGTCGCCTCGAAGGCGGCCTTGGCCTTCATGTAGGCGTACGAGCCGCTCAGGTACAGCCCGAAGGGGAAGTTCTTCTGGAGCTGCAGGGAGATGTTCTGCTGCTCGCCCCGCGACGTGTTCGTGAGGTAGGTGACGTTGGAGAAGCCGGTGTTCTTGTTCGTGTAGACGGGGGCGCCCCAGAAGGTCCTGGCGCCGGACTCGACCTTGTTGATGTTCTGGTAGAAGACGTCCTGCAGGGTCTTCGTGAACATCCCCTCGACGGTCGCCCGGATCCCGCCCGGGAGCTCGCGGTCGTAGGCGAGAGTCGACCGGAGAATCATGGGGAACTTGAAGTCGGAGTCGATCGTGTCGACCGACACGGCGCCCGTTCCGGGGGGGAAGTTGATCGGCGGGTTGAGCGGATCCGGGTTGAACGGGACGTTGCTCGAGCTCAGGTCGATCCTCTCGATGCCCGTGCCGCCGTAGGCGTTGGAGATCCAGACGTAGGGCGTGCGGCCCGCGAAGACGCCGACGCCGCCGCGGATCTGGTCCTTGCCCGAGGCGGTCGGCGTCCAGTTGAAGCCGACGCGGGGGGAGATCATCAGCTGGCTGCCCGGCACCTCGGTCGTGTCGATTCCGAAGGCGGTGTCGACGGTCGCGTTGTAGGCCGGCTTGTCGGTGAGGCGCGGGACGTCGAGCCGCAGGCCGAGGTTCAGCGAAAGGGCGTTGCTGACCCTCCACTGGTCGCCCGCGTAGAGGCCCCACTGCTGGGCCGCGAACTCGGTCGGCCGGCGCGGGTCGGACCCGGTCGCGTACTTGACCTGGTAGCGGTCCGCGGTTCCGGCCTCGAAGGCGTCGACGCTCCGGAAGAAGTACGTCCCGGTGACGTCCTGGATGAAGACGTTCGCGAACTTGAAGAACTCGTTGTGGGTCCCGAGCGTGATCGTGTGGTCACCCTTGAGGAGGGTGAAGTCGTCGGTGACCTCGAGGATGTCCTGGTCGAGGCCGTTCGCACCGGAGGAGCGCTCGGTCCCGGCGAGGAGGTTGTAGGTGTTGTTCCCCGTGCAGAACGTGTTGGGGTTGTTGCAGATGTAGACCGAGGGGAATGCCACGGGCACGTCGCGGCTGTCGCGGACCGTCTGGTAGCCGATGCGCCCGACGTTGAACGAGGAGGCGCCGAAGACGCTGTTGACCTGGGCCACGGTCGAGTTCGTCTTGGAGGCGATGGTGTATCCCGCCGTCTCGAAACCGTAGACGCTGGAAGTCCGCGCCGGCGTCACGTCGCGCGCGGCGTCGACGAAGTTGTGGCGCAGCGTGATGTTGTTGCTCTCGTTGAGGTTGAGGTCGAGCTTCCCGACCAGCAGGTCGCTGTCCGTGTCGCCGTTGTAGTCGCTGAGGCCGCCCGGATCGTAGCCGTACTTGCTGATCAGGATGTTGCGGAACCTCGCGGCCTGGGCCGGGTCCCTGTAGTTGTTGACCCCGGTGCCGTCGGCCGCGCCGCCCGTCGGCTCGGAGCGCCGGTTCATCTCGCCGCTGAGGAAGAAGAAGAGCTTGTCCTTGATGATCGGCCCGCCGACGCGGGCGCTGAACGTGTCCGAGTCGAACGAGGCGACGGGCCTGTCGTCCGCCTCGCCGTAGGCGTTCGGGACCTTGTCGCCGACGAAGTCCTCGTTTCGCATCGAGCCGTAGACCGAGGCGGACCAGGTGTTCGAGCCGCTCCGGGTGATGGCGTTGATGGCGCCGCCGGTGAAGCCGCTCTGCTTGATGTCGTAGGGGGAGACGACGACCTGGAGCTCCTGGACGGCGTCGAGCGAGATCGGCTGCGTGTAGGTCTGGCTGCCCGGCGTGCCGTAGGTGCCGAGGCCGAAGAGGTCGTTGTTGACCGCGCCGTCGATCTGGATCGTGTTGTACCGGTTGTTCTTCCCCGAGACGGACATGCTGGAGCCCGCTTCGTCGCCCAGGGAGGTGTTGACGTACGGGTTCGTCCGGGCGAAGTCCTGGAACTGCCGGCTGATGGTCGGCAGGGTCTTCAGCTTGTCCTCTGCGATGGCCGTCCCGGAGCCCATCCGGTCGGGGGTGATGAGAGGCGCGCTCTCGGCCGTGACGACGACGCTCTCGGTCACCGACTCGAGCTCGAGGCCGAAGTTCAGCTGTCGGCTCTCGCCGAGGCCGACGTTGATGTCCTTCTGCGTCTGGGCGCGGAAGCCGCTGATCTGGGCAGTCACCGTGTACGGACCGCCGACGCGGACGTTCAGGATGTTGTAGCGGCCGTTCGCGGCGGTCACGGCGGTGTACCGGGTGCCGGTCGGGACGTGAAGGGCCTCGACGGCGACACCGGGCAGCATGCTCTGGTCGGCCTTCATGCTGACGGTCCCGACGATGCGTCCGGTCGTCTCCTGCGCCACGGCCACCGTGGCGGTGCCAAGGGCGCACGCGACCATCACGACGATGGCCAGCACCCTACGTACGTTCATTCGGCTGGAAATTGCCATACGGCTCTGCCTCCTCCTGTTTCTCGTGGGAAAAGTCTCATCCATCGGCGAACTCTATCTGAAGAGGATGAGTAGGAAACGAAAAGGGACGTAAGAAGTGAAAAAAATCGCGCACCCCTGGGGTCCTTTTTTTCGGCCCCCTCTCAAGCGACTGCTGACTCTATCGTGGGAGGGGGGGGGCGTCAACGCAGGAAGGCTCCGGCGACGGGCGTTGCGACAGTGGCGCACCGGCGAGGTGGCGCACCGCGTCCGGAGGCAGACCGTGGGGTTGCCGCCGGCCACTTCCTTTTCGATCTATCCTCCGCCCCCAAGGAGAGTTCCATGCCGACAGTCGATGCGATCACCCCTGCCGTTCCTCCGCTCTCCGTCCTGACCGAGTCGGAGCGGGAGATCGCCGAAAACGTCCACCAGTTTGCCGTCGAGACGATCGGTCCCCGATCCCACGCGATGGACGAGGCCAACAGGATCGACCCCGAACTCGTCCGCCAGTTCTTCGAGCTCGACCTGATGGGGATCGAGATCCCCGAGGAGTACGGCGGGCTCGGGCAGACGTTCGGCACGTCCATCGCCGTCATCGAGGCGCTCGCCCGCGTCGACGCGGCCTGCGCCGTCGTCGTCGACGTCCAGAACACCCTCGTGAACAACGCGATCCTCCGCTGGGCCTCGCCCGAGCTGAAGAGGAGGTATCTCCCCCAGCTCGCGAAGGCGAAGGTCGGCTCGTACGCCCTCTCCGAGGCCGAGTCGGGCTCGGACGCCTTCGCCCTGAAGACGCGTGCCGAGAAGAAGGGCGACCGCTGGGTCCTGAACGGCGGCAAGCTCTGGATCACGAACGGCCTCGAGGCCGAGCTCTTCCTCGTCTTCGCGAACGTCGACTTCGCGAAGGGGTACCGGGGCATCACGGCCTTCTTCGTCGAGTCGGGCTGGAAGGGCTTCTCGAAGGGGAAGAAGGAAGACAAGCTCGGGATCCGCGCCTCCTCCACGCTCGCGCTCGCCTTCGAGGACCTCGAGGTCCCCGAGGAGAACGTCGTGGGCAAGGTGGGTGAGGGCTACAAGATCGCCATCGAGACGCTGAACGAGGGCCGGATCGGCATCGGTGCCCAGATGATCGGCGTCGCCCGGGCCGCCCTCGACTACTCGGCGAAGTACGTCCAGACGCGGGTCCAGTTCGGCAAGCCGATCTCCGAGTTCCAGGCCATCCAGCACGAGCTGGCCCGGATGGACATGGAGCTCGAGTGCGCCCGCCTCGCCGTCTACAACGCCGCCCGCCTCAAGGAGGCCGGGCTGCCGTTCGCGCGCGAGGGGGCCATCGCCAAGCTGAAGGCCTCCGAGGTCGCCGAGTACTGCACCTCGAAGGGGCTCGAGCTCCTCGGCGGCTACGGCTACGTCAAGGAGTACCCCCTCGAGAAGCTCTACCGCGACGCCAAGATCGGGAAGATCTACGAGGGGACGTCGTACATGCAGCTCTCGACGATCGCCAAGGACGTCCTGAAGCGGACGGCCTGAACCGCGCCCGATCATTGCCGCACCGCGGCGGCCCCGGCCGCCGCGGTGCACGGGTGATCCTCCCCGGCGAGAGGTAGCATCCCTCCTCGCCGCGAAGGAGGAACCCGATGATCACTGCCGACCCCGGCCGGCGCCGCCTAGTTCTCGACGAGGTCCAGGGGATCCTGGCGCGCGAGGCGTCGCTCGAGGACCGTGACCTGCTGCTGTCGCTCGCCCCGGTCGTCTTCGCCGACATGCCCGACGCGATGGCGCTGGGGCTTTCGCCCGACGCCGTCGCTGCCCGGATCCGGGAGTACTTCCGGTTCGTCGTCCGCACCATGCCGCCCGCGCACCAGCTCTACCGGGGCCTTCCCGGTATCCACGTGGTCGCGCGGGGCCTGACGGAAGCGGAGGCCCGGACGACGGGGAGCACGCACGGCGGCCAGTACGAGATCTCGGTCATCGAGACCCACACGCCCGATGCCCCGTTCATCTTCGAAAGCCTGAAGAACTACTTCATGAGGGAAGGTCTCAGGGTCTTCTCGGCGATCCACTCCATTTTCAGCGTGAGGCGGCAGTGGGAGAGGATCAGCGCGATCGGCGGTCCGGGCGAGGACGGGAGCAAGGAGCTCCTCTGCCACTTCCGCGTCGAGCGGATCGAGCAGAAGGACCGGATGCGGCGGATCGAGCACCAGATCCACTCGCTCCTGCGCAGCGTTCTTCTGGCCGTGGAGGACTTCGGGGAGATGACGCGGTACCTCCGCGAGCAGAAGGGGCGCCTGAGAGACCGCCGTGGCCGGCCGGGCGGCGAAGACGCGGCGCGGCAGTTCCTCGACTGGCTCGTCGACGAGAACTACGTCCTGATGGGAGTCCTGAGGTTCCGGCGCGGCCCGGACGGCTTCGAGGCGGACGACGACACCGCCCTCGGCACGATGCGGGAGCCCGCGCTCCTGAACGTCGTCTTTCCGGGCGTCATGGACGAGGAGCAGAAGCACCTCGCGATCCAGGACCACGACGACCGGATCGTCGACATCGACTTCCGCAACAACGCGAGCGCCATCCACCACCTCGAGCCGGTCGACGACATCGTCGTGAGGGAGTGGGGCGCAGACGGCCGCCTCGAGGCCGCGACCCTCCTCCTCGGCCGGCTCGCCAAGAGCGCGTTCACCGCGAAGGCGGAGTCGATCCCGCTCCTCAGGGAGAAGCTCGCCTGGCTGCTCGAGAACTGCGGCGAGGCGAAGAACTCTCACGTCTACCGCGCGACCCGGGCCTTCTTCAATCACCTGCCGAAGCGCGAGCTGTTCTATTCCGACGCCGCGTCGCTCAAGGAGATCATCGACCAGCTGATCCACATCTCGAGCGACGACGAGATCGTCGCCTCGGTCCGCCAGGGCCCCGGCTACAGCGCGGTGAGGATCGGGTTCTCCCAGGGCCGCTGGTCCTCGAAGACGGCCAGCGACCTCGGGGAGGCGCTCGCGCGGCAGTTCGGCCCGGTCACGTTCAGCAGCGCGGCCGACTGCGGCGCCACGACGCTCGTCGTCCACTACTTCGACGCCGGCAGCCTCGAGCACCCCCTGGAGGCGGACCGGATTCGGGAGCTCACGGCGGGCGTCATCTCCACCTGGGAAGACCGGGTCGCGGGCGCGCTCGAACAGGTGTACGGGGCGCTCGAGGGACGACGGCTCTACAAGCGCTACGTCCGCCAGGAGAGCCGCAGCGGGCTCTACCGCGAGCTGACGCCCCCTGCCGAGGTCCCCGGCGACGTGCGGCTCTTCGAGGCGCTCGAGGGGCGGCTGGATCTGGGGATCGTGTCCGACTCCGCCGAGAAGGTCGTCCTGAAGGTCGTCTCCCCGCGGCCTGCGGGTCTGACCGAGACCCTCCGGACGATCAGGAATCTCGGGCCCACGGTGGTCGAGGAGATGAGGATTCCGCTTCTCCTGCCCGACGGCAAGCGGGCCTGGATGGAGCGGCTCGGCATCGAGGCAGACCCGGCGATGATCTCGGAGATCCACCGGCAGCCGGAGCGGCTCCGCGACGCCCTTCGGGCGATCTACGAGGAACGCGCGACGGACGATCCGCTCAACGCGCTGGTTCTCCTGGAAGGCCTCGGCTGGCGCGAGGTGGAAGTGCTCCGGACGCTCCGGAACCACCTCCTCCAGGTGCGCCCCAGCTACAACGTCGAGACGGTCACGACGGTCCTCGTCCGCAACAGCCGGGTGGCGGGCGCACTCTGGCGCCTCTTCGACGCCCGGTTCGACCCGCAGCGTGAAGGGGACCGCGCGGAGGCGGTCGCGAAGGCCGAGGCGGGCGTCGAGAAGGCGTTCGCGGCCGTCGGGAGCCTCTTCGACGACGAGATCCTGCGGGGCGTCGAGAACCTGGTGCGCGCCGCCGTCAGGACGAACACCTACCAGAGCCCGGAGCGGCCCGTCCTCGCGATCAAGGTCGACTGCGCGAAGGTCGACGCGATGGTCTCCCCGCGGCCCGTCTTCGAGATCTACGTCCACTCGCGGCTCCTCGAGGGGATCCACCTGCGGGGCGGGAAGGTCGCGCGAGGAGGCATCCGCTGGAGCGACCGGCACGACGACTTCCGGACGGAGGTCCTCGGCCTGATGAAGACCCAGATGGTCAAGAACTCGGTCATCGTCCCCGTCGGCTCGAAGGGGGGCTTCGTCCTGAAGGGCGACGTGCCGCCGCGGCCGGCGCTCGACGCCTACCTGATCGACAGGTACCGGGAGTTCGTCTCGGGCCTTCTCGACGTCACCGACAACCTGGTGGACGGCAACGTCCTCCATCCCCCGGAGGTCGTCCGGCACGACGAGCCCGATCCGTACCTCGTCGTCGCCGCCGACAAGGGGACGGCGCACCTCTCGGACACTGCGAACCGCGTGTCGACGCAGTACGGGTTCTGGCTGGGCGACGCGTTCGCATCGGGCGGGAGCAACGGCTACGACCACAAGAGGGAGGGGATCACGGCGCGCGGGGCGTGGGAGTGCGTGAGGCACCACTTCGGGAACCTGGGGCTCGACCCGCAGTCCGAGCCCTTCACGATGGCCGGCATCGGGGACATGTCGGGGGACGTGTTCGGCAACGGCGTGCTCCTGAGCCGCACGGCGCGGCTCGTGGCCGTCTTCAACCACGTGCACATCTTCCTGGACCCGAACCCCGACCCTCAGGTGAGCTTTGCCGAGCGCGAGCGGCTGTTCCGCCTGCCGCGCTCGACCTGGCGGGACTACAGGGCTGACCTGATCAGCGCCGGCGGGGGGATCTTCGACCGCGCGGCGAAGTCGATTCCCCTGAGCCCCGAGGTGCGCGCCATCCTGGACCTCTCCCAGGAGTCCGCGAGCGGCGAGGAGGTGGTCCGCGCCATCCTCCGCGCCCCGGTGGACCTCCTCTACAACGGCGGCATCGGCACGTACGTGAGGGCGGCGGCCGAGGAAGACTCCGAGGTCGGGGACCGTGCGAACGACCGGGTTCGCGTCAGCGCGAACGAGGTGAGGGCCCGGGTCCTGGCCGAGGGGGGGAACCTCGGGCTGACGCAGCGGGGCCGGATCGAGCTCTGGACGAAGGGTGTCCTCTTGAACACCGACGCGGTGGACAACTCCGGCGGCGTCGACATGTCGGACCACGAGGTCAACATCAAGATCCTCCTGGACCTCCTCGTGCGGCGCGGCGTCGTCGGGAATCGGGCGGAACGCAACCGGATCCTCGCGGAGATGACGGACGAGGTCTCGCGGCTCGTCCTGGCCGACAACGCGAGCCAGGCGCGGGCGCTCACGCTCGACGGGCTACGCAGCGCGGGCCGGTACGAGGAGTTCGTCGGGCTCGTCGAGGAGCTCATCGCGAGCGGGATCATGAGGCGCCGCGACGACGCGGTTCCCTCGAAGGACGAGCTTCTGTCGGGCTCCGCGCGCGACCGCGGGCTGCCGCGTCCCCTTCTGTGCGTGATGCTCGGGCACGTCAAGAACTGGGCCTCCGCGCGTCTCGTCGCCTCCTCGCTTCCCGACAGCGAGGTCGCCGCGCCGTTCCTGCCGGCCTACTTCCCGACGCCGATGCGCGAGGCGTACGCCGAGCACCTCCGGCTCCACCCGCTGCGCCGGGAGATCATCGCGACGGCCGTCGTCAACCACGTCGTGAACGACGGGGGCGTCTCGCTGCTCCACCGGTTGACGGGGGCGAGCGGTCGCGACATCGGCGACGTGGTGCACGCGTACCTCCTCGTCGAGCGGGCCGCGAAGGCGGACGGGCTCCGGCGCCGGATCGAGGAGGCCGGCCTGGGCGTCGCGGAGCGCCATCAGCGGCTGGTGGAGGTCTCCGACGTCCTCTACCACGCGACGCAGCGGTTCCTCAGTGACGAGGGCGGCGACTTCGAGAAGATCCTGGACGGCGTCCGGGAGGGTCTCGGCCCGGCCCGCTGAGCCCGGGGCCTGGCCGGTCCTCCAGCCAAGGGCCGGTCCGGACTCCCCTCGGGAGCCCGGACCGGCTCGTTCCGTTCTGCCGATCGTCTCCGCCGCATCTGGTAACATCCGCATCCCCGAAAGGGGCCCGGCGACGTACCCAAGTGGTTAAGGGAAGGCTCTGCAAAAGCCTCATTCGTCGGTTCGAATCCGACCGTCGCCTCCATCGAAGACTCGCCGCCGCGCCCGAGGGCGCGGCGGTTCATTCATGTGCCCGGAGCGAGGGACACCGCTGCCGCGAGATCGGACGGAACGTCCACGTCGTGGAGGATCTCGGTGCCGAAGCCGGGGACCTCGATGACCTCGACGTCCGGCTCGCGGAGGAGGTCCGAAAGGCGCCGCTCCGGCTCCCAGGAGAGCAGGCGCGGCACGAGCTCGGCCGGTATGACGAGGGGGTGCCCGCGCCGGCCGTCTCCGGACGGCACGGCGACGCCGAGCGGGGCCGCAGGGGGCAGGCTCGCGAGGAATCTCCGGAGGACGGGGGTCGTGAGCCCCGGGAGGTCGGCGGGAGAGAGGGCGACCCGCCCGCAACCCGACGAAAGCGCCGACAGCCCCACCTGGGCCGAGGAGAGCATCCCGTCCTCGGGCCGAGGGTTGGCGACGGTGACGACTCCGAGTCCCTCGAGCGCGGCGGCGACGTCGCCGGCACCGGGTGCGAGGACGACGGCCACCTCGGCGAAGCCGGCCTCGACGAACGAACGGGCCACCCGGCGGACGAGGGGCTCTCCCGAGACGTCTGCGAGCATTTTCGGGCTCCCGAAACGTCTCGAGGCGCCCGCCGCCAGGAGGACCGCGGCGATCTTCTCGTTGCGGAATGGCATGACGCGCGATCTTAGTCCCCGGGTCCGCCCGTCCACTCGTTGACCGGGCCTTTCGGGGAGCCTATCCTCGGCACAGAACGCTTTCTTCGTCGGTCGGGTAGAGAGGAGACTCCGGGCATGCACATCAACGACCTCCTCAAGATCGCGGTCGAGCGCAAGGCCTCGGACCTCCACCTGAAGGTCGGCGCCCACCCGATCATCCGCGTCGACGGCGACCTCATCCCCCTCGTCGACATGAAGCGGCTGATGCAGGAAGACACGATCGCGATGGCGTTCTCGATCATGTCCTCCCGGCAGAAAGAGAAGTTCAAGAACAACTTCGAGATCGACATCGCCTACTCGGTGCCGGGGCTGGGCCGGTTCCGCTGCAACATCTTCCAGCAGCGCGGCACCGTGGGCCTCGTCTGCCGCGTCATCCCGGCCCGGATCCTGACCATCCGGGACCTCCTCCTGCCGCCCGTCATCGAGAAGATCTGCGAGGAGACCCGCGGCCTGATCCTCGTCACCGGGACCACCGGCTCGGGCAAGTCGACGAGCCTCGCGGCGATGATCGACTTCATCAACGCGACGCGCGCCGAGCACATCATGACGGTCGAGGACCCGGTCGAGTTCCTCCACCGCGACAAGAAGTCGATCGTGAACCAGCGCGAGCTCGAGGTCGACACCCGCTCGTTCTCCTCGGCGCTCCGCGCCTCCCTCCGGCAGGACCCCGACGTCATCCTCGTGGGCGAGATGCGCGACTTCGAGACCGTCGAGACGGCGCTCGTCGCGGCGGAGACGGGCCACCTCGTCCTCTCGACCCTGCACACCATGGACGCGACGGAGACGGTCAACCGGATCATCGCCGTATTCCCTCCCCACCAGCAGAAGCAGATCCGGCTGCAGCTGTCGGCGGTGCTCAAGGCCGTCATCTCGATGCGCCTCCTTCCGCGCGCGGACGGCCTCGGCCGCGTCCCCGCCGTCGAGGTCCTGATCGCGACGAACTACATCCGGGACTGCATCGAGAACAAGGAGAAGACGAAGTACATCGTCGACGCCATCAAGGCGGGCACGTCGCAGTACGGGATGCAGACGTTCGACCAGTCGCTCTACCAGCTCTACCGCTCGGGCCTCATCACCCTCGACGAGGCGATCCGCCGGTCGACGAACCCGAACGAGTTCAAGCTGCGGATCCAGGGCGTCCAGTCGACGTCGGACCTCTCGCAGGAGGTCATGGACGGGGCGCTGGAGGCCCCGGACAAGATGAACCCGCTGGGGGAGGAGTCGCCCTTCGACTTCTCCAACCAGCCGTAGGCCTTCCTCCCCCTGAGCGAAGAATCGCGCCGCCGTCCGCGCCGGGACTGCCGGACGGCGGCGCTCGCGTTTCTCGGCCGCCGCGCGCACCCGAGGCGCGAGCTGGAGAGAAAGCTCCTCAGGGCGGGCCACGAGGCTGCGGAGGTGTCCCGGACGCTGGACCTGCTCGCGGGCGCCGGGCTCCTCGACGAGGCGGCGACGGCGGCCGAGCTGGCCCGCACGGAGGCCTCCCGCGGGCGCGGGAACCGCCGCGTCTCGGCGTCTCTGCGGGCCCGGGGCGTCGGGGAGAAGGACGCGGCGAAAGCCGTCGCCGGTGTCGGGGGAGAGGACGAGTCCGCCCGGCTCCGGGCTGCACTCGCGAAGAAGAGCCGGAGCCTCGGGGAAGGTTTGACGCCCGTTTCGAGGTCGAGGAAACTCTTCGACCATCTCGTGCGCCGCGGCTTCGATCCCGGGGCCGTTCGCGATGCGCTTCGAGAGAAAGGCGACCCCACGGATGACGATCCCCTCTGACTGGACCTCCCGCAAGGTCCGCGAGACGTTCCTTTCGTACTTCGAGGAGAAGGGGCACCGGCGCGTCGCCTCCTCTTCCCTCGTTCCGGCCGAAGACCCGACGCTCCTCTTCACGAACGCCGGGATGAACCAGTTCAAGGACGTCTTCCTCGGACGGGAGAGCCGTCCCTACGTCCGCGCCGCCTCCGCCCAGAAGTGCGTGAGGGCCGGCGGAAAGCACAACGACCTCGACAACGTCGGGTACACGGCGCGCCACCACACGTTCTTCGAGATGCTCGGGAACTTCTCCTTCGGCG
>CALBDV010000023.1 GCA_937927565.1 uncultured Holophagales bacterium | reverse complement strand
ACCCAGTCGGTCTTCGCGGCCTCGAGAAGGTGCTCGAGCTGCTTCTTCGTGAGCGCAAGGGCCTCGGGGTCCGCGAAGAGTCCGCCGTTAAAGGTCAGGATCTTTCCGACGCCGAAGATCGTCCCACCCGTGTTCATCATCTGCCAGAGTGCCGTGACTTCGGGAACGAAACGCGCCGGGTCTTTGATCCAGTCGCGCTCGAGCGCCGTTGCGAAGAGCCCCTTCGGGAGGAGTCCGACATCCTCAGCAAACATCGTGAAGATGCAGCGCATGAGAAACGTCGCAATCCGCTCGCCCCGGTGTCCGCCTGCTTCGAGTCCGCGGGCGAGCTCGGCGAGGTGGGTAGCGATCTCTCGCGTCACCTTCGCCGCGTTCTTCGCCGGGTCGAGGCTATGCGGGTCCGTGAAGATCGTCCGCAGTGTGTCGGCGTGGGCGGGGAGGTCCGCCAGGAAGATCCGGTGGCGCTTCGCGTCCGGGAAGTGGCGGAAGTTCCACGAACCGTCGAACGTGGCGTAGAGGTCGAAGCAGTAGCCGATGTCGCAGACGATGAGAAACGGCGGTGGCGCATCGAACGCCTGGGTGTACTGGCAGGCTTGGCCGTAGGCCGCCTGCATCGCGAAGCCCCACATCCCAGTCCCGCGCTTCGCCGTGCCGATCTTCTGGTCGCCCGCTTCCGACCCCTGCTTCGCCTCGAGGAGGAGGCAGCCCTCCTTGTAGAGGTCGATCTTCCCGGTCGTCACCCGTCCGCCCTCGTGGGGGTTCGGCGCGTCCTTCTCGAAGACGTAGCGGTCCTTCTCCGGGTCTCCCGTGGTCGGGCCCGGCCGAGGGACTCCGAGCGCGTCGCAGAGCTCCGATAGGAAGAGATCCTTGTTCGCCCGCTCCGCGCCGGAAGAGGCCTGCCAGCGGGAGATGAAAGCTGAGAGGTCGGGCTCGGACGGTCGTGGCGAGGGTGTCACGCCCCTCAGCATACCGGCGAATCGTATGGCCCGTCGACGGGCCATGAGCGACAGGACTTGCTATCGTCGAGATCCAGGATGACGGATGACAAAGAGACGTCGGCTCCGTCCGGATTTCGACCTTCTCGGGCGCAGTCGGAGAGCGTCTTGCGACTCGGATACGCCGCTTCGGCGCGTGACGACGGAAGGCCCGACGAGGAATCCGTCGGGGTGCGCCATGACCACGCCGATCCCCCTGCCCCGCTCGCCGAAGCCGCCGGGCGA
>CALBDV010000022.1 GCA_937927565.1 uncultured Holophagales bacterium | reverse complement strand
TGACGTGGCGCCCCCAGGTTTACCTCGCCGCAAATGACGGATGCGCCAGCCGGAAACAGTGTCTCGAAGACGGGCATCGCTGAGCGACCTTGAGAGACTAGCGTCTCCCCGCCAACTCGGTCGGGTAGGACGCACCCGGAGCAGAACTGCGCCTTCTCGACGCCTGCGCTCACGATCACACCGGGATCGGCGAGCAGTTCTACGAAGCCGACAGGACCGTTCTCTGATCCACCAATGCCCGCCCAAGGCCATCTCGAGAACTGATTACCAGTCCCCGGCGCAAGCGTGACCGTTTGATCGCCAGGGGTCTTGACGAAACCGCCGTAGAACGCGATGGGGGTCACAGACGCAGTGACGCTGCTCGTGTTGAAGGCGGAGAGGTTGTCCAGCCACATCGTTCGGATGGTCAATCCTCCTGCCGGATCCGAACCAGGGATGACCTCGGTGCTGGTGACGGCTTGTATGAGCGGAACGAAGTAGTGCTTCTGTTCGGCTGCCGAGACGGTCATCGCGCCAGCGCAGAAGACGAGAGGCAACAGAACTCGCTTCAATGTGCATTCTCCACGGCGACGGCAAAATCCTGGACCCTAGTGGGGTCGTCAGGTACCATGCCGCTCTCCGAGATGTTGAACGCGCTCACGGTAATCGTGAGCGTCGTAGCCCCAGCGGGGAGGCCGTTAGCTTCGCCGACAGCGGGGATCGCGACCTTCTCCTGGTTGTTCTTCCGATCGCGATACACGGGTGCAGCCGGATCTCGAAGCGAGAACTCGCGACGAGAGAGGTCGTCCCGATTGAGATAGAAGAGGTTCCCGTACCACACATGTGGGACGCCATCGCTCCCTGTGGCGCGCACTTCCAGGTCGAGGTCGTTCTTCAGGTTGTATGCCGTCGAAACGACGGCGTTCCCGGCTGCGTCCGTCCAGACAAGCGCTATGCGCACTGCCTTCGACGGGTCGTTGATCGTCAGTGTGGTGGTCCAGGGCTGGCTACCGTTGCCGGTGCAGCTCTGACAGAGCGTCTGGCCTTGATCGAAAAAGTAGTAGTTCGTGGGAGCCCTGAAGTACCTGTCTAGAGAGATGCCTCCCCAACCTTGGAACTGATCGGGAGCGGGTCTCATGTCGCCGCACGACCACTGTCCGCCCCTCCCGTCGAAGCAGTTGCCTTGCCCGTCGCGAGACGCCACCAGATTCTGAGCGCCAACGACCAACATCGCGCGCACAAGGGCGGGGGACGGAACGCCCCGTCCAAGCACCCTGAACCACTCGCGAAGCAGGACTACAACACCCGTCGCGACCGGGGCAGCGAAACTGGTGCCGGAGGTGACGACGTACGAAGGTGGGCCGGCGACAGCAGTTGAGTAGCACGAGAGTTCCTTGATGCAGCTGGAGCTCGTGTAGAAGGCCGTGCTCAGTGGGCCCGCGACACGGTTGCCGGGCGCGACGAAATCCGGCTTCAGGCGAAAGTTCGGATAGCCGTAGCGGCTCAAGACGGATATCTGCCGTGTTACATCCGAGTCGGCGAGAGCGCCGGCGCGGCAGCCGGATGGGTAGGCGGGCTCCAACTGCCGAAAGGTCTCGGTGGCGCCGATCGTGACGACGTTCTTTGCCGTACCGGGCGTCGTCACCATCGTAGGGTTCGGAAGGCCGGAGTCGTTGTGGGTGTTCCCGGCGGATACAACGTGCGTGGCCGGGAGCTCAGCGCCGTACCACTCGTTTGCCTGGTTCGTGCTACCAAAGTCGAACGAGATCGCGTGTAATGTCCGAGCGCTCTTGTCCATGTAGATGTCAAGGACGCCATAGTCCGAGTCGAGGGGCCGATTCCAGCTGTGATTGAAGAGCGTCGCTCCCGCGCCATTCGCGCCATCCGGCGTGGAAGTGAATAGCGGTTGGCTAAGTACAGCCAGCGAGTAGCGGAGCTTATTGTCGTCCTGATACATGTAGCCCCCACCGGGCATTCTAGGGAACTGTCGGAAGTACCTGAGTCCCGCAGGAGTGCTGGGCGGCAGGCAGGCAACGTCCTGGAGCATCCTACTCATGGCGATCTTTGCGCCTGGTGCGACTCCCTGCAGATAGGAGTACTTCTGGCTATCTCGTCCGCCGGTTGAGGCCGAGAACCCGAGTGGCGAGAAACCGGCCGCTATGGCTGTGGTGAGCGTGCCATG
>CALBDV010000021.1 GCA_937927565.1 uncultured Holophagales bacterium | reverse complement strand
CATCCTGGACGATGATGCCGGAAGTGACTTTGGATCCGTTTACTACTTTGCCGAGGTTAGGGCTGTCGGTCTCGAAGAAGAACGTCACGTTCTTCGCCAGCTGTCCCCCGACGAGGAGACGCGCGCGCCGGACAAAGAGGTTCTGTGCGTAGGCTTCGGTGGTCGGGTTCTGCAGCCAGTCGGCCTGGCCTTGAAGCAGGAAGCCGAGCTTGAAGCTCACGTCGTCGTTGACCTTGATCAAAGCCTGGGCAGCCGATTGCCGGGAACCCAGAAGGACGAACGCCACAACGGCGATCGCTCCGGAACGGATGAAACCCTTCATGTGCAGTTCACTCCTTTCATGTATGGACGGGAAACCCCGGCACAGGACCGGGGCGTGTTGAACTCGATGCTCTGCCCGGCCCGGGTTGGACCGGAAAGGCCTGCAAGAGGAACGGGGAGTCCACATACGCTCGTCACGCGACTCCCTCCATCCAGCCTTCGGATGACCGTCTTCGGGAGGGCTCGATGCACCCGAAACCGGGACGAGGTGACGGAGCCTGCGGTCGTCCAAGGAACCAGCCCTGGCCATACTCCACGCCGAGGCCCCGGAGGGTCCGAAGCGCCTGCTGGTTCTCCACTGCCTCGGCGATCGTCTCCTTCCCGAGGGAGTGCGCGACCGCTATGATGGCGGTCACGATCTCGCGGTTCGTCCGATCCTTCTCGAGCGACCGGATGAAGGAGCCGTCGATCTTGACGTAGTCGACGGGCAGAGTCTGGAGATACGAGAAAGACGAGAAGCCGATTCCGAAGTCGTCGAGCGCGAACCGGCACCCGAGCTCTCTGAGGCGCTGTAGCCACTCGCGTGCACCGGCGACGTCCTCCACCGCCGCGGTTTCGGTGATCTCGAACGCGAGCCTTCCCGGCGCAAGACCTCGAGCCCGCACCAGTTCCTCCATTTCGTCGAGAAGCGTCTCGTCGGCGAGGCTGCTCCCCGAGAGGTTCATGAATAGGTCGAGCTCCGGCCGCTCGTCGAGGAGGTCGAGCACGCGGCGAAGCACCCATCGGTCGATCTGGGCCATGAGCCCAAACCGTTCCGCCGCCGGCAGGAACGCCCCAGGCGCGAAAAGGCCTCCTTCCTCGTTCCTCATCCTCAGGAGGACCTCGTGATGAACCGTCCGTTGCGAGGCGAGGTGAACGATCGGCTGCAGGTGAAGGACGAGGCCGTCCGAACGAAGGGCATCCTTCACCCGTGTCACCCAGGCATTCGCCCGGTTGAGGCTCGCGCTCCGGAGCAGAGTCGGGTCACCCATGACGACCCGGTTTCCCCCCCGCTCCTTCCCGGCGTGGACCGCCGAACAGGCCAAGGCCAGGACCTCGCCGGCAGCGAGACTGCCATCGGCGATGCCGACGCCGACGGTCAGGGACAGTTCGCACCGGTTGCCCGCGACCTCGAAGCGATGATCCTCGATCGTTCGTCGGAGCCGTTCCGCGGCCCCACGGGCGGTTTCGGCGTCCGCGCTCTCCAGAAGAACGGCGAACTCGTTCCCCCCCATCCTCCCGAGTTCGTCACCGGGGCGGAGCGCGAAATGGAGGAGCCGAGCCGTCTCGACGAGGATTCGATCGCCAGTGAGGTGCCCACCCGCGTCGTTCACGAGCTTGAAGTTGTCGATGTCGAGGAGAAGGACAGCCGACGGGGTTCCACGACCGGCCCGGGAGACGAGGCGCTGGACGCCAGCGTCGATCCGACGGCGGTTCGGGAGATCCGTGAGGGCATCGTGGTCGGCAAGGTGGCGGAGCCGGTCCCTGGCCCCCTGCTCACGCGTCACGTCCTGCCGGACCACCACGAAACAGCGAATCGAGCGATCTTCACGTCGTACGGGCGTGATGGTCTGCTGCTCGACACAGACGCTCCGGTCCTTCTTCCGGCTGAAGACCTCTCCACGCCAGACGTTTCCGAGGCCCAACGTCTCGCGAAGGCTGTCCCAGAAGGCCGGGGGATGGAGGTCCGATTCGAGAAAGGACATCGGACGCCCCTCGACCTCGCCGCGGGAATACCCGGTGAGGGTCTCGAACGCCGCGTTCGCCCAGTGGATCCTGCCGTCCGGATCGAGGATGAGAACGGCATTGGCCGTCGACTCGAGAGCCGCGGTCCGGACCTCGACCGCGTCCCGTTGCTCGGCCTCCACGAGGGCCAGCGCGACGAGGTCTGCCAGCTGGCCCAGGAGTGACAGGCTCCGGCCGCGAATCGCAGCGCCGCTTCCAGCGTGCACGGCGAGGACGCCGAGAACCTCTCCTGACCGGGTGAGCGGGCACGCGGCCACCGCTCCGACGCCGCACTCGCGGCTGAGCGCCCTGTACCGCTCCGGAATCCCCTCGAGCCCGTCCGCCACCTGGACTTCGCCCGTGGCGAGCGCGCGGCACGGCAGAGGAAGCGACTCGAGGGACTCGTCCCACCGAAGCTCGAACGCTTCGAGGAGCGCCCGGCCGTGCCCTCCGGCTGCGAGGAGGCTCGCCTTTCCGTCGGGTTGCTTGATCCCGATCCAGACGAGCGGCGCATCGATGCGGCGCGAGAGTTCCTCGCAGAGGTACCGAAGCGACCGATCGGCCGGTTCCCGCATGAGGGCGCGCCGGCCGACCTCGTGCAGGAGCTCCAGAACGTCCTCCGTCCGGCGCCGTTCGGTGACGTCGCGAGACGTCACGACGAAACCGATAGGCCGTCCGTCCTCCGATTCGGCCGCCCTGAAGCGCGACTCCAAGTGGAGGAAGTACCCGTCGCGATGCCGAAAGCGGTATTCGACCTCCCGCTCCGGCTCCGCTCCGTTCCGTGACAGGACCGCCTGGCGGAGAGGCTCCCGATCCTCAGGATGGACGAGCAGCGAGGCATCCTCGCCGAGCAGCGCCCGCGGCGCATAGCCGACCACGTCGACGTGAGACGGGCTCGCCCATCGAAACATCCCGGCGATATCGATCTCCGCGACCAAGTCGCACGCCGACGCGGCGAGGCCTTCGGCCCGGTCCGCCGGGGGCATCACGTCCGACCCGTCCCGAAGGGCCAGGAGGGTGCCGACGACGCCGGCGACGAGTGCGGCCGCGAGACCGACGAGCAGGACCCCGCTCATCCGGGAGGAAGGACGCTCCTCACGTCCGCCGTCAGTCCTTCTGCCGTCGCGGACCGGGCGAAGGAGCCGTCCACCACGTCGCCAACGACCGGTGCCTTCCCTGCGTCGATGAGCCCCGCCCTCGCCATCTCGTCGAAGAGTTCCCGCACATCTTCTTCCGTCGGGACGCCCCGATCGAAGACGATCCGGCCGGGCGGCGTGTCCATCGCGTAGGCGAGGAGATCGGGCGGCTGCCCCCAGGCCCGGGACGCGATCGCGACCGCCTGCTTCCGGTTCCGGCCGGTCCAGAGGCTCGCCCGCACCGCACCGTGGACGAGACGCCGGACGAGCTCGGGCTCGCGGGCGATGAGGTCGTCGTGGACGATCATCACGTTGCAGAGGAAGCCGGGCCACCCGTCCTCGACGTACTCCACGACGTTCGCCAGCCCCGCCTTCACCGACCGGGCCGCAAACGGCTCACCGACGAAATAGGCGTCGAGACTTCCGTTCTGGAGCGCCGCCGCCATGTCGGGAGGGGGCATCTCGACGATGCGGATCGCGGACTCCTCCATCCGATTCGCCCGCAGGAGGCGGCGGAGCGCGAGCGCGTGCCCGCTGAAGCGGAGAGGCACGGCGACGGTCCGTCCGGCCAGGAGGCGGAACTGCCCTCGCGCCAGCCCGAGCTCCGTACGCGCCACGAGCGTCGACTCGTGGCGGTTGCCGATGTAGACGATCTTCGCCGGGACTCCCTGGCTTCGAAGGACGATCGGGAGCGGCGCGATGATGAAGGCCGCGTCGATCGAGTGGTTTCGGAACGCCTCCCCCATCTCGGCGAACGACGAGAACTTCAGAGCGCTCAGCCGGACGTCGGCCCCCCGGCTCGCCTCGTCGAGGACAGGACACGAGAGGTTCGAGAGGACGGGCATGTGCCCCATCCGGACGATCCGGACTCCCTCGTCCTCGCCGTTCCGCCAACGGTGAAGTGCCCCGATCGAGATCAGCCAGACGGCTGCGGCGACGCCCAGGCGGACCGCGGTCGACGAGACCAGGCGGGAGAACTGGGAAGCGCCGGCCGGGGCGGGGGTCGCCGTCGGGAGGGAGTCGGTCACGTCGGTCTCCTCAGAGGATCGGGTTCACGCCCATCTCGAGATAGGCCTGACGGCGGAGCTTCCCGAGGTCGCCTGCCGCGACGTCGCGCGGGTGGGCGTCGGGAATGTGAAAGACGCGCTGGATGCGCGCGGGCCGGTCGCTCAGGATCACGATCCGGTCCGCCAGCTGCACCGCCTCGTCGAGATCGTGCGTGATGAAGACGACCGTCTTGCCGAGCAGCGCCATCAGGTTGAGGACCTCCTCGCGCATCAGGCATCGGGTCATGAAATCGAGCGCCGCGAACGGCTCGTCCATGAAGAGGACGTCGGGGTTCATCGCGAGGGCCCGCGCCAGCTCAGCCAGCCGTCCCATCCCGCCGCTGATCTGGTGCGGGTAGTACTCCCCGAAGTCGGAGAGACCGACCAGCTGGAGGAGCTCCTTCACGGTGGAACGCTCGCCGGGAGCCGCCGACTCCAGTCCGAGCGCGACGTTCTCGCTGACCGTCAGCCACGGGAAGAGGGCGTTCTCCTGGAAGACGAACATCCGGCGGGGACTCGGGCCCGTCACCTCCACGCCGTCAATGAGGACCCTCCCGGACGTCGGCCGCTCGAAGCCGGCGATGAGGTTCAGCAGGGTCGACTTCCCGCAGCCGGAGTGGCCGACGAGCATGACGAGCTCGCCCTCGGCGATGTCGAGGCTGATGTCGTCCAGGATGGTGACGACCTCGCCCCGGTCGTGATCCGCCAGCGGGTGGCGGTCCTTTCGGCGACGCTCCCGGAACGACTTCGTCACCCGCTCGACGCGGATCTTCGGCACGTCAACGCGGTCGTGCAACGGACCACCCCAGGCTCGGGAGCTTCTCGAGGCGCCTGAGGGCGCGATCGAGGAGGATGCCGATGAGCCCGATCGCGATCATCCCGACGCCGACGAGGTCGAGGCGCAGGGCGTTGCGGGCGTCGATGATCATGAAACCGAGACCCGACTTGACCGCGAGCATCTCCGCCGCCACGACGACGAGCCACGCGATCCCCGACGAGATCCTCAGGCTCACGATGATCGAGGGGAGCGTCGCGGGCAGAACCACGCGATAGACGAGCCGCCAGCCTTCCAGCCCCATGTTGCGGGCGGCCCTCACGTAGAGCGGCTTGATGCCGGCGACCGCGCCCATCGTCGCCACGACGAGGGGGAAGAACGCGGCGAGGAAGATCAGGAAGACGGCGGGCGGGTCCCCGATCCCGAACCAGATCATCGCCAGGGGGATCCAGGCGAGGGGCGAGATCGGCCGGAGGAACTGGAGAAGAGGGTTGAGCGCGTCCTGGAGCGACGCCTTTCCCCCGACGACGAGGCCGAGGGGGATCGCGAGGAGGACGGCGAGATACCACCCGACCGTCACGCGGAAGAGGCTCGCGACGGCGTTGCTGAAGAGGCTCCCGCTCCGGACGACCTCGACGAACCCGGCGAGGCACTGGCCGGGCGTCGGAAAGACCTTCGTCGAGATGAGCCCGGCCCAGGCGGCGACCTGCCAGGCGAGGACGACGAACCCGAAGGCGATCGTG
>CALBDV010000020.1 GCA_937927565.1 uncultured Holophagales bacterium | reverse complement strand
CGCGTCTGCACGCACCCCTGCGAGGACAAGTGCCGCCGCGCCCAGCTCGACGAGCCCGTCGCGATCTGCGACCTGAAGCGCTACGCCGCCGACTACGTCTTCGCGAACGACGAGCCGCACCGCGACCTCGTCTTCCCGAAGAAGGCCGAGTCCGTCGGCGTCATCGGCGCCGGCCCCTCGGGCCTCACCTGCGCCTACTACCTCGCGCGCCTCGGCTACGGCGTCACGGTCTACGAATCGCTCCCGGTGGCCGGCGGAATGCTCGCCTCCGGGATTCCCGAGTACCGCCTCCCGAAGGAGATCCTCGCGAAGGAGACCCGGCTCGTCGAGCAGGTCGGCGTGAAGATCCTCACGGGCGTCGAGGTCGGGAAGGACGTGAGGTTCGAGGAGCTTCAGCAGAAGCACCAGGCGATCTACGTGGCGACGGGGACCCATTTCCCGAACAAGGCCGAGATCCCGGGCGAGGACAAGGCCGGCATCGCCCACGGCGTCTCGTTCCTGCGCGAGGCCAACCTCGGCCGGACGGTCGAGATCGGCTCGAAGGTCGTCGTCATCGGCGGCGGCTCCACCGCCTTCGACGCGGCCCGGACGGTCCTGCGCCTCGGCGCGCAGAAGGTCACCGTCCTCTACCGCCGCCAGGTCGAGGACATGCCCGCGGACCCGCGGGAGATCAAGGAGGCGCGCGAAGAGGGGATCGAGATCATTCCCCTCGTCGCTCCCGTCGAGTTCCTCGGCAACGGACGCGTCACGGGCGTGAAGTGCGTCCGGATGGAGCTGAAGGGGTTCGACGACGGCGGCCGGAGAAGGCCCAGGACCGTGCCGGGCTCCGAGTTCGTCGTCGAGGCCGACATGGTCATCCCCGCCATCAGCCAGCACTCCGACCTCCCGTTCATCGACCGGGACGAGGTGCAGCTGACGAAGTGGGGAACTCTCGTCGTCGACAAGGAGACGATGATGACCCGCAAGCAGGGCGTCTTCTCGGGCGGCGACGTCGTCCGAGGGCCCGACGTCGCGATCCAGGCGATCGCCGACGGCAAGCGCGCCGCACGCGCCATCGACCGGTATCTCGGCGGGACGGGCGTCCTCAACAAGGGCGAGGAGATCCCGATCCCGCGACCCGTCGACGAGAGCGACGTCGCCGAGCACGAGCGATTCCCGATGCGCTTCCTCGACCCCGAGAGCCGCCGGAAGGGGTTCCAGGAGGTCGCCGCGGGTTTCCACAGGCTGAATGCCATCGCCGAGGCCATGCGCTGCCTCCGCTGCGACCGGCGATAGGAAGAGGACCATGACGAACCCCGTTCATCTCGTCATCAACGGCCGGACCGTGAGGGCCGAGAGCGACTGGTCGGTCCTCGAGGCCGCCAAGCACCACGGCGTCAAGATCCCCCACTTCTGCTACCTCGAGGGAGTCCACCAGATCGGCTCCTGCCGCATCTGCGTCGTCGAGGTCGAGGGGATGCGGAGCCTCCAGGCCTCCTGCACGATCCCCGTCCGCGAGGGGATGGTCGTGAAGACCAGCACCGCGCGCGTGAAGAAGGCGCGCGAGGTGCTCTACGAGCTGATGCTCTCCGACCACCCGCGGAACTGCCTCTCCTGCTTCCGGAACCAGAACTGCGAGTTCCAGAAGCTCGGCGAGGAGATCAAGATCCCCGACTGCCGCTTCGAGGGGGAGAAGTCGAAGGACTCCGTCGACGCCTCCACCCCCTCGATCTTCCGCGACACCAGCAAGTGCATCCTCTGCCGGCGCTGCGTCACGGTCTGCAGCGAGATCCAGGGCGTCGGCGTCCTCGGCGTCAACAACCGCGGGTTCAAGACGACGATCGGCCCCGCCGCCGACCTCCCGCTCGGCTCCTCCAACTGCGCCAACTGCGGGCAGTGCGTCATGGTCTGCCCGACCGGGGCGCTCCTGACGCGTGCCGACATGAGCCCTGTCTGGAACGCCCTGTTCGACCCGAAGGTACGGACCGTGGTCCAGACCGCTCCGGCCGTCCGCGTCGCCCTCGGCGAGATGTTCGGGATGCCGCCGGGGACGATCGTCACGGCGAAGATGACCCACGCCCTGCGCCTCCTCGGCTTCGACGACGTCTTCGACACGAACTTCGCCGCCGACCTGACGATCCTCGAGGAGGGGACCGAGTTCCTGAACCGGGCCCTCTCCGCGGTGCGCGGCGAGGCGACGGTCCTCCCGATGATCACCTCCTGCTCGCCGGGCTGGATCAAGTACGTCGAGCACGAGTTCCCCGGACAGCTCGGCCACCTCTCGTCCTGCAGGTCGCCCCACATGATGCTCGGAGCCCTCGCCAAGACCTACCATGCACGAAGGATCGGCGCCGACCCGAAGAACATGTTCGTCGTCTCCGTCATGCCGTGCACGGCGAAGAAGTTCGAGATCACGCGACCGGAGATGTTCATCGACGGCCGCCCCACGGTCGACGCCGTCCTGACGACGCGCGAGCTGGCGCGGATGATCAAGGAGGCCGGAATCGACTTCAATTCCCTCGAGGGGAGCGGATTCGACGAGCCCCTCGGGCTCTCCACCGGCGCCGCCGACATCTTCGGCGCGACGGGGGGCGTCATGGAAGCAGCCCTCAGGACCGTCTACGAGGTGGTCACGGGCCGCGAGATCCCCTTCCCGGCACTCGACGTCACGCCGGTCCGGGGGCTTTCCTCGGTCAAGGAGGCGGCCCTCACGCTCGAGGACGTCAAGCCCGAGTTCAAGGAGCTCGAGGGATTCACCGTCCGCCTGGCGGTGACGAGCGGCCTGAAGGGTGCGAAGCGGATCATGAAGGAGGTCGCGGACGGCACCGCCCCGTGGCACTTCATCGAGGTCATGGGCTGCCCCGGCGGGTGCATCGCCGGGGGCGGGCAGCCCCGCCCGACGACGCGCACGATCCGCGAGGCCCGGATGCGCGCCATCTACGCCGAGGACGCCGGAAAGCCGCGGCGCAAGTCGCACGAGAACCAGGCCGTCATGGCTCTCTACGACGAATTCCTCGGCAAGCCGAACGGCCACCTCTCCCACGAGCTCCTCCACACGCACTACACCCCGCGCGGGCGCTTCAACGAGCTGACCCCGAAGGGGAGCTGAGCGGACGACGCGCTCCCCCCGCGCCGCCGCGAAGGCGCCCCGGTTCCCCGAACGGCCCGGCCATCGCCGGGCCGTTCCCTTGTTTGCCCGGCGTGGAACAAGGCCCGGTCCTCCCTGACGCCACAAAGGAACGGGGAGGAAGCCCGAGAGACCGAGAGACCGAGAGACCGAGAGAGAATCCATCCGCCTCGCCGTGCCGCACGAGTCGCGGGTGGGAGGGGTGTCCCGCGAGAGGCTCGCCGGTCGCGGGCGGGGCGGTGAAGCTGGGAGCCCTCGTTCCCTCATTCTTCGGTTGCCCGGTTCCCCGATCCCCCGGTCCCCGACTCCGTCGCCTATGATCGTCGGCCGTGCGGCTCGCGCCGCGTTGACACCGCACCCTTCGGAGGCCCCATGCGTTTCGCCGTCACGCTCCTCGCGCTCGCCCTCCCCGCCGTCGCCGCCCCCCCTGCGGCTCCCCCGCCGACCGAGGCGAGGCCGGTCACGGACGTCCTCCACGGCGAGTCGATCGTCGACCCGTACCGCTGGCTGGAGGGAGACGCGAAGGGAGCCGTGACACCGGAAGTGACAGCCTGGACCGACGCCCAGCTCGCCTACACGCGGCAGGTCCTCGACAACCTGCCGGGCCGCGCGTCCGTCGAGGCGCGCCTGCGCGAACTGATGGAGGTCGGCACCGTCTCCGCGCCCCGCATGCGCGGGAACCGCTACTTCTACGGCAAGCGCGAGGGGAACGAGAACCAGGCGCGCGTCTTCGTCCGCGAGGGG
>CALBDV010000019.1 GCA_937927565.1 uncultured Holophagales bacterium | reverse complement strand
CCTCCTTTCCGGCCGGACGGGGCACGCCCCTGCCGGCCCGTTCGCGGGCGCTCGGGTCGTCTCGGTGTGGTGCGGCGCGCTCATGCCGTCACCTCCGAACCGGTAGGATGGTTCAAGGCAATTCTATTCCCCCGACGCGGCCGACGCGCGCTGCGAAGCAGCGTAGCGAGGCCTCGTCGGGGTTCGCCGGAGGCTCTCCCTGGACGAGGAACGTGCCGGGACCGGCGTGGTCCCGGTGTCCGGTTCAGTCCCCTCTGGACAGCGTTTCTGCATTCCTCCCGAACCGCTCGAGCTGGATCTCCTCGAGGACGGCGGCGAGCTCGGGGCGATTGGCCAGGAGGGCGAGGAGGTCGGGGCCGGAGAGCCAGAGGAGCTCCGTGTCGGTGACGGCGGCGACGCTCGCCGTCCGAGGGCGCGATCGCACGGTGGCGAGGTCACCGAAGAACTCGTGGGGCGTCAGGAGCGCGAGAGCGACCTCGCGCGTTCCCTTCCGAACCGTCACCCGGACGGCGCCGCGCCGAACGAGGTAGAGGCCGGCGTCGCTCGCCCCTTCCCGAATCACCACCTCTCCCGGCCTGGCGGCAACGGGTTTCAGCCGCCGGGCGAGAGCGTCGCGATCGGGGCGTGGCAGGTGGCCGAAGAGGCGGGAACGTGCGAGGACACCGTCGAGGACCCTCTCGGCGAAGAGCCGCGAGAGGGCCTCGGCAACGTGACGGTGCTTCTTCACGAGCGGGGTGAGCGCATTCCGGTCGAGCTCGAGGAGGTCGACGCGCGTCCGCGCCTGGACGGTGGCCGTGCGCGGGACGCCGCTGAGGAAGGAGATCTCGCCCGCGACGTCGCCCGGGCCGAGGAGACCGAGGAGAACCGGCGCGCCGCCGTCACCCTTCGCCGAGACGACGAGCTCCCCGGCGGCGACGAAGGAGAGGGAGCTCCCTTCGTCGCCTTCCGCGAAGAGTCTCTCCCCGGTCGCGAGCGTCCGGAGGTGGATCTTCTCGAGGACGAGCTCGAAGAGAAACGGCGGGATGTCCTTGAGGAGCGGGATCTCCTTCCGCAGGGCGTGGACCTTCTCCGACTTCATTCGCCGTTCGGCCATCTCGGCGGGCGGCGGGGCCGCGGGCCCGTCGGCGACGGGCGCTTCCGCCTTCGCCTTCGCCTGCGCCTTCGCGGTCGCATCGAGGATCTTCTTCAGCTCGATCTGCGAGAGGAAGCTGGACGTGACCTCGGCCTTCGGATCGAGCTCCTCCACCTTCTTGTAGACGGCGATCGCTTCGACGAGCTTCCCCGCCTTCTGCAGCCGCGGTCCGGCCCGATTGAGGACCTGGACGGCCTCCCGGGAATCGCCCCCGGACGCGAGGGCGTCGGCGAGGCGGAGGACCGCGGACGCGTCGCCCGGATCGTCGCGAAGCTGGCGCCGACACTCCTCGACGGTCTCCTTCCGCCGGGCTTCACCGCCCGTCCGGCCTTCGAACAGGGTCATGCACTCATCGTACGACGGGACCGGACTGCCGGCGGGGCGCTCTCCGGTTTCGTCGTTGCTGCGCCGCAGTAAGATCGGGTGGAAAGGGGTCGCCCGTCGCGGGGCCCCCGAGGAGGCCCACATGAAAGCCGAGCTCCGCTCCTCCAGCCGGGAAGCCGTGGTCCTGGTGGAGGAGCCGGCCACCGCCTGTACCAACTGCCCCGTCTGTGGAAGCGAGGAGTGCCTGATGCTCGAGGAGCTCGGGGCCTACTGCGCGACGATGACGGCCACGAGCCTTGCGAACAGGGAGGCGGACCGGAAGCAGCACTGACGAGCGCCGGCAGGGACGGGAGCCGCCGGACGCGCCTATCATCGTCCCGTTGCTCTCCGAACCCGCCTTCCTGTCGGCTGCCCCCGGCCAGGGCCCGGCCTTCGAGGCCGTTCGAGCGCCGGCCCCCGGGGTGACGGAACTCCTGCCGGCTCTCGTGATCCCGGCCGCTTCCGCCGTGGCGATCGCCACGCTGGGTCTCGTCGCGCTCCTCTTCTTCGGCCGCGACCGGAACCGGCGGGACCTCCTCCTCTACGCCCTCCTCGCGGCGGGCCTCACGACGTATCTCGCTGCGGGTCTCCCCCTGTGGTCGAACGACCACGGGCGACTTCGCGCCGCGCTCGCCCTCCTTCTCCCGGCTCTCGCCTACCTCCTTCTCCTGCGTTTCCTCGAGCTGCCTCATACCCGCGTCCGACTCGCTCTCCTCGCCCTTCCCGCCGCGGGCCTCGTCCTCGTGATCGCGGTCCCGTCGGCGGGGCGGGTGTCGGGAGGGCTGGAGGCCGCCTCTCTGGTCGTCTTCGGAGGGGCAGCCCTCCTCGACCTCGCGAGACTCCACCGGCCCGAAGGCGCTCTCCTCTTCGCGGCGACGGCGGCCCTCCTCCTCGCCGCGCTCTTCGACGCCGCCGCCTCGAGCGGCGTTCTCCTCCCCGGCCTGGCGCCTCCGCCACTCGTCGGCCCCGCGTTCCTCCTCTTCACGGCGCTCCTGCTCGTGGCGGTCGCGGACCAGGGGCGGCTGATCCTCGAGAGGGCGACGACCGACGCCCTGACCGGTCTTCCGAACCGGGCGACGTTCCTGGACCGGGCCCGGCGGGAGCTGGCCCGCGCGGAGCGCAGCGGCAGCTCGCTCGCCCTCGCGATGCTCGACATCGACCGCTTCAAGCGGTTCAACGACCGCTACGGTCACCAGGCCGGCGACAGGGTCCTGGCCCAGGCCGGGCGGGCGGTCGCCGGAGCCGTGCGCGGCATCGACATCGCCGGGCGTTACGGAGGCGAGGAGCTCGTCCTCGTCCTCGTCGACGTGGAGGCGGACGCGGCCGTGGCCGCGGTCGAGCGGGTCCGGGCCGCCATCGCCGAAGTCCGCCTTCCGAACGTCCAGGAAGCCGTCACGGCGTCGGCGGGAGTGGCGCTGCATCACGGCGCCTTCGACAGCTCGGACGTCGCCGGGCTGATCCGGAGGGCCGACCAGGCTCTCTACAGGAGCAAGGAGGAGGGCCGCGACCGGACGACCCTCGAATCGCGAGGGCCGGATCGCCCGACGTCGCCTGCCGAGGTCCGTTACCGCTGACGCGGCGCCCGGGCCGCACCTCCGGTGGCGGCGAGGATCACACTCCTGCCGCACGAGGCGCCCGCAACGGGCACAGGGCGCAGCCTGCCCCCGAAGCCGCTGGTAAGATACGATTTCGATGTCCGCTGACACCGGGATTCGCGACTTGGTGACGGGGCTCTACGTCCGCGAGTACTTCGACGACGTCATCGCGCGCGAGCTGGAGCGGTCGCGTCGCCACGAGATCCCGCTCTCGGTCGTCTCGGTCGTGATCCGCGACTTCGACTCGCTCGCGGCGGCAGGCGAGGAGGCCACCGTCTCCGTCCTCGTGGAGATCGCGCGCGAGCTGGGACGGAACGTCCGCGAGACGGACCACCTCTTCCGCTGGGAGGCCGACGAGTTCCTCCTCCTCCTGTTCGGGGCCGACGGGGCCGCCTGCGCGCAGAAGGTGCAGCAGCTCGACCAGCTCTTCAGGCCCTGGCGGGACGGTGGCGGGCCGGTCCCCGTCGGAGTCCGGATCCGGGTCGGCGGCGCCACGCACGAGGACGACATCGTCTTCGCCTCGGTCCTTCAGGCCGCCCGCGCGATGGCCCGGCCGGGCGTCGCCTCGAAGCCGGGCTGAAAAGCCCTAAAGTAGAAAATCAAGACCTGACCCCAAGCTCCGGACGAGGCGGAGGGGGAGGCCTATGACGTTGGAGGGGGTCCCGGAGATTCGCTCCACGAAGAGACCGCCGAGGCCCTGCAGAGCGTAGGCGCCCGCCTTGTCGGCCGGCTCGCCGGAGGCGACGTAGGCGTCGACCTC
>CALBDV010000018.1 GCA_937927565.1 uncultured Holophagales bacterium | reverse complement strand
GAACCAACAGCTGCAGGAGATCTGGGATGCCTTCCTACAGGAGTGGCCGATCGAACGACTCCGGAGAATGACGCTCCAGGAGTACTCGGCCGCCGGCGACGGGAGTTCCTTCACGGCATGGATCGAGAATCGACTCGACCAGATGGGGAGTGTCTGGGGAGGCTCGTCTTTCAAGTTCGGGATCTACTCCCGGAAGGACAAGACGGCGAAGGCCGGCTCGCGCGGGGCGTCGTACACGCAGGACTACGCCTGGTACACGAAGTACGGCGCGAGCCCCGAGGAGGTCTTCGAGAAGGTCAGAGCGCTCGTCGTCCAGGTGGCCGAGGCGGCGGTCCGCGGCGACTACGCGGCGATTAACGCGATCGACCTCGGTGAGGCCTACAAGTGGAAGATCGCCTTCCACTACCAGGACCGGAAGAACCCCGGAGTCGTCGCGCTCTTCAAGCGCGAGCGGCTCCAGGCGTGGCTGAAGGGGCGGGTCAGCCCGATCCCCGAGCAGACCTCGGAGATGTACCGGGCGATCCTGCAGCTCGAGAAGGGAAAGGACCTCCTCACGCTCTCCCGCGAGGTGTGGGAAGCGTCGCCCGCGGTGGAGGCCGTGAAGAAGGCCGACGTCGAGGCCGAGGAGGAGTACGCCGAGGTCGACGCCCCCCAGGACCTCCCCCTGAACCTCATCCTCTACGGCCCGCCCGGGACGGGGAAGACGTACGAGACGGCAGAGCTCGCCGTGCGGATCTGCGACGGGGTGGTCCCCGGGAGCCGCGAGGCGCTCATGGCCCGCTACCGGGAGCTGCGGAACCTCCGGCGCGTCCGCTTCGTCACGTTCCACCCGTCGTTCAGCTACGAGGAGTTCGTCGAGGGCATCCGCCCCTCCACCGAGGGGGGAGCCGTGCGGTACGACGTGCGACCCGGCGTGTTCAAGCAGGTGGCCACGTACGCCCGCGAGCTGTACGAGCGAGCCGGCGAACGTCCCGCCGCGGTCGACCTCAAGGGGCGGAAGCTCTTCAAGATGTCGCTCGGCGACTCCACGCGGAGCGACGAGGCGTGGGTCTACGACGACGGACTCGAGCACGACTACGTCTGCCACAACTTCGCGGCGGAGATCGACTTCAGCGGGCGCGACTCGCTGCCCGCCGTGCGGGAGGCGTACAGGGCGAATCACCCCGACGCGAAGGACACCGACTACCCGATCGCGGCCGCCCACTACATCAAGAACGAGCTTCGGAAGGGCGATCTCGTCCTCGTCTCCGACGGGAACACCCGGTTCCGGGCGATCGGGGAGGTGGTCGGGCCCTACCAGTACCAGCCGCGCGAGGAAGGGTACCCGCATCGCCGGCCGGTTCGGTGGCTCTGGTCCTCCGCCGAGAGCCTCCCGGTCGAGACCGTCTTCGAGAAGCGGCTCTCGCAGATGAGCATCTACCTGATGGATCAGGGCGCGGTAAAGTGGCCGGCCCTCGCGGAGCTCCTCTCCCCGAAGGCCGCCGGCGGGCAGGCCCCGAACTGCGTCCTCATCATCGACGAGATCAACCGCGCGAACCTCGCGAAGACGTTCGGCGAGCTCATCACGCTCCTCGAGCCAAGCAAGCGGCTGGGGCAGGCGGACGAGCAGGAGACCGAGCTGCCCTACAGCGGCGAGCGCTTCGCCGTCCCGCCGAACCTCTTCGTCGTCGGGACGATGAACACGGCCGACCGCTCGATCGCCCTCATGGACACGGCGCTCAGGCGGCGCTTCTCCTTCCGCGAGGTGGTGCCGCGGCCCGAGCTCCTTCCCGACGACCTCGACGGGATCAACCTCCAGGCGCTCCTGAAGGCGATGAACGCGCGGATCGAGGCGCTGTTCGACCGGGACCACGTCCTCGGTCACAGCTACCTGATGGACGTCGCCACCTCGGAGGAGCTGATCCGGCGCTTCGAGAGCCAGATCATCCCGCTTCTGCAGGAGTACTTCTTCGACGACTGGCGGCGCATCCAGCAGGTCTTCGGCGACGCGGAGCAGCCGCCGGAGCACCAGATCATCCAGCAGCTCGACCGCACCG
>CALBDV010000017.1 GCA_937927565.1 uncultured Holophagales bacterium | reverse complement strand
GTTCTTCGGCCTCGCGCTCATTCTCTGCATCGTCGCCTGCGAGGCGTTCGGCGGGGACATCGTGGCGACCCGCTGCGAGGTGGCCTCGTCGAAGGGGATGCCGATCCGCATCCTTCAGATCATGGACGTCACGAATGCGGAACAACGAGGCGACACTCGAGGCGTTCAGCTCTGGGAGGTCGGCGCGGGGATGCGCTTCGTTCACCTCTGGTCGGTGTCGAAAGCCGATCAAAGCTCCTCCTTTTCGCTCATCGGTCCAGCGACATCGCAAGTCGTCTCGGTCAGAAAGGGTCTCGATCTGATGGAGCTGAGCAGAGCGGATCTCGAAAAGGGTCTGCGGCTCTTCAAGGCTGGCGGCACCGAGTTCGTCGTGAAGAGGGAGGACGCGGCTTCTCCCACGGTGCGTGCGCGAGTCGACAAGGCGCTGCTCGAGGTGTTCAGCCCGGCCGAGCTCGAGGCCCTGCGCACAGCACTCCGAATCGCAAGTTCATGCGATCTCATGCTCGGCAGGGGCAGTCTGCTTCCCGTGATCGCGCCGGACTCGTACAAGAGAGGTGCGACCCCCTGCGGCGCTGAGTTTCGGGACGTGCCTCAGGATGCGCGAGATACGAAGTGGGATCTGGGATTCGTGGCCCTGGAGCCGGCGGTACGGGAGTTCCTTTCCTGGGACGCCGATGTCCACCCGGGCTTTTACAAGTGAAACGGGTCTTCGCGGCGACGCTGGTTGCAGCCTGTCTCGGTGCGAGTGCCGCCGGCCCGGAACCACCCGTGTGGAAGGGGCCCGTGCGGACAGGCACGATCGTGGCCGGGGAGCAGCGGCTCTTCTCCTATGAACTCCGGCAGACGGACGGGCGTGTCCTGCCGGTAATCACGGAGCTTCTCGTCTGCCGGGCGAGGGGTGAGCTCTTCCGCTTCGTGGTGAAGAAGCGCCGGGCGGACTTCTCGCTGGAGCTGGGGTATCACTCGCGCGCCAAGCTCCTCGAGCCCGTCGTGTTCATCGATTCGGTGCCGACGCGGAACGCTGAGTTTCCGCGAGACCCGACCGAACCGAGCCGATTTCTCGTGCCGATGACGAAGCTGAAGGCCGGCTCGGAGGAGCTGGAGTTCGCCGTGCCGGACCTGTTTCTGCCGACCGTGCAACGATGGCTCGACGAGGCCTGGAAGGGAACGACTCCGGACATTCGGCAGGCGATGAGCGACGTCATCGTCGCGTCGCGGCTCGCTCCATTCGGAATGGGTGAGGACGTGGCGATGATGGTGGGGCTCGTTCCGAGCGCGGATCTGAAGGCCGCGGCACAGGAAGCGCGTCTCCGACGAGTGGACCGGGGCGCAGACCTCTGTGCCGAGCCGTAGGCGGCTTCGAAAGGAGAAGGAGTCAGCTTCGCCTTCTACGCTCCGCGGGAGGGGGCCAGGTCTACCTTCTACGCTCTGCGCGGTAGCGGAGAGTGTGGAAGGTGGACCCCGAGCCCGGCGGCGAGGGCGTCGGTCTTCGCCCTCAGCTCCTCGACGCTCCCGTCGCTGACGAGGACGACGTCGCAGGCGGCGTTGCGGACCTCGTCGGGGAGCTGGGCTCGCATCCGGGCGAGGACCGACTCGCGGGTCGACGACGGGTCGCGGCGGAGGGCTCGGGCGAGGCGGGTTTCCTCCGGGGCGGAGACGGCGACCAGAAAGTCGTAGCGCTCGCGGCCGCCGTTCTCGACGAGGAGCGTCGCTTCGACGACGGCGACGGCCTCGCCCTCGGCCTCGCGTTCGGCGAGCCAGCGGTCGGTCTCTCTCCTCACCAGCGGGTGGACGCGGGCGTTGAGCCGGGCGACGGCGGCCGGGTCGGCGAAGGCGAGGGCGGAGAGGCGCGGGCGGTCCACGGCACCTCGCTCGTCGAGGAGGTCCGGACCGAACTCGTCGGCGACGGCGACGGCACCGGCGCGGCCGGGTTCGTAGAGGTCGCGAACGAGACGGTCGGCGTCGAGGACCGGAATCCCCAGCTCGCGCAGGCGCGCCGCGACGGTGCTCTTGCCGGAGGCGATTCCGCCGGTGAGGCCGACGCGCCGCATCCTCAGAACCCCCGGCGCGCGCGGCAGAGGTCGACGGTGTTCGCGAGGAGGAGCGCGATCGTGAGGGGGCCGACGCCGCCGGGGACGGGTGTGTAGCGCGAGGCGCGGAGCTTCACGTCGACGGGGTGGACGTCACCGACGAGGAGCGACCCCTTCGCCGCGAAGGCCGCGGCCTTCGCTTCGTCGCCGGGAAAGCAGCGAAGCACCTCTTCGATGGTGTCGATCCGGTTGATCCCGACGTCGATCACGACGGCCCCCTCGCGGATGAACTCGGCCGTCACGAACGCCGGCCGGCCGATCGCCGCCACGAGGAGATCGGCCTCGGCGCAGAGGGCGGGGAGATCGCGGGTCTTCGAGTGGGCGACGGTGACGGTGGCGTCGGCTTTCGTCAGGAGAGTCGCCATCGGCTTTCCGACGATGTCGCTCCGGCCGAGGACGACCGCGCGGGTCCCGCGCAGGGGGACGCTCTCGCGCCTCAGGAGCTCCATGATCCCGGCGGGGGTGCAGGGAACGGGGGCGCGCTTGCCCTGGACGAGCCGGCCGACGTTGAGCGGGTGGAAACCGTCCACGTCCTTCGCCGGATCGATCGCCTCGAGGACGCGTGAGGTCGCGATGCTGCCCGGGAGCGGGAGCTGGACGAGGATCGCGTCGACTTCCGGGTCGGCGTTCAGGCGCCCGATCTCGGCCAGGAGCATCGCTTCCGTGACGGTCGCGGGGAAGCGGAGGGTCTCGGCGCGGATCCCGGCCTCGCGGGCGAGCTTCTCCTTGCTCCGGACGTAGACCTGGCTCGCGGGGTCGTCCCCCGCGACGATCACGGAGAGGCCGGGGACAGCGCCGCGGGCGGCGAGCTCGGCGACGG
>CALBDV010000016.1 GCA_937927565.1 uncultured Holophagales bacterium | reverse complement strand
TGGGGCGTCAAGGCGGCGTCCGAGGTCCTCGTCCCGTGAGCGAGCCCGTGCAGGTCACGCTGAGCCCGCAGGAGTGGGACCTCGTCTCCGCCCTCCGCAACATCCCCGCGAGCCCGCTCAAGGAGCGGATCGACGCGCTCCTCGGCGACCTCGTCAAGTTCGCCGTCGACCCGAAGTGCTTCGAGTCGCAGGGCGACGGAGTCCCCTGCACGAACACGAACGGCGACTGCGAGTCGTGCCGGCGCGTCACCGACGTGATCGACCTGCTGAGGCGGCGCATCACCGCTCCGTAGAGTCTTCCGAAGAGTCTTTTTCCCCGCCCGCCGGTCGATGACCGGCGGGCGGCATCGTTTTCGGAGCCGTAGAATCGCGACGTGACCCAACCCGATCTCGAGCCCGACACTCCGGCTGCGCGTCTTCGGCTCGCGCTGGAGCTGTCCGCGATGGCCGACGCCCTGCGCGCCCAGCGCTTTCGCCGCGAGAGACCTGGCCTGAGCGATGACACGATGGAGTCTCTGATGGCCGAGTGGCGCGGGACACGGCCCGGGGCAGAGACTGGCGATGCGACAGGGCGGTCGGTGCAGTGGCCCCGGCCGCGCTGACCCCGCTCGAATCGGCCCTTCGGGCAATTGCGGCCGGACTGGACCGGCGTGAGCTGCGCTGGGCACTCGTCGGTGGTCTCGCCGTCTCAGCGCGCGCCGAGCCCCGGACGACGCGCGACGTCGACGTGGCAGTGGCTGCTTCGGACGATGCCGCGGCAGAGGCGCTGATCTTCTCGCTCGGCGCCGAGGGCTGGGAAATCGCGGCCGCAGTGGAACAGGACGCGGTCGGACGCCTCGCCACGATCCGGCTGCGCCCCCCCTTTGATCGTCGCACTCGCGGCGTCGTCGTCGACGTCCTGTTCGCGTCGTCCGGTATCGAGCCCGAGGTCGCCCGCGAGGCGGAACGCATCGAGGTACTTCCCGGTCTCGTCGTGCCCGTCGCCCGACTCGGGCACTTGATCGCTATGAAGATCCTGTCCCGCGATGACCGGACCCGGGCGCGGGACGCCGAGGACCTCAGGGGCCTCCTCGCGGAGGCCTCGGACGCGGATCTCGCCCTGGCTCGGGGGGCGCTCGGACGCATCTCCGCGCTCGGCTTTCACCGGGGAAAAGACCTCCCCGCCGAAATGCGCCGGGCTCTCGCCGAACTCCGATAGCGGCCGGCTCGGACCGCGAGGCCTACAGCGGCAGGCCGAGCGAGAAGTAGAACGTGTTCTGCCCCTCCTCCGCGAAGCCCCACCCGAGGTAGACCGGGCCGATGATCGTCTCGGCGGCGCCGTAGAGGCTCCCCGCCCAGATCAGGCTCGACGGCCTGATGTCCTGCGTCCGGTTCCAGACGTTGCCCGTCTCCACGGTGGAGCCGACGAAAACGCCGCTCCCTATGAGGCTCGGAAGCTTCGAGACGCGGTACCGGATTCCGAGGCGCGCCAGACCGGCGTATTGCCCGGAGATCTGCCCGGTCCGGAGGCCCGAGAGCCTTCCGAAACCTCCCAGCCGGCTGAGGTCGAAGAGCGGCAGCGTCGTTCCGCCAAACGGCCCGGAAGCCTCCACTCCCCCGTGAACCGTCCACTGGCCGAGCGACCGGGCTCCCATCACGGTGGCCGAGGCCTTGTCGTAGGTCTGGTCGCCGCCGAGGAACTCTTCGCAGACGTTGGCTGAGGCCGCCGCGGCCCACCCCGAGCGCGGGATCGTCGCGTTGTCGAGCTGATCGAACCGGGCGAGGAAGGCGGCACCCGCCCGGTCGGCCGTCGCGTCGTCGAGGACCGGGTTCCCGATTTCGGTCGAGAACCGGCTCCGGTCCCGAAGAATTCCGATCCGGATCTCGCCGAGCGGCCCCAGTGCGAGTCCTGCGTCGAGCCGGGCGTACACGCGGGAGTCGAAGTAACGCGCGGTGACCTCGTCGCCGACGAAGACGTCCCGGAGGAAACGATCCCAGCCAAGGCTCGGCGCGATGAAGAACCGCTCCTTCGACTCGAGCGGCTGGTAGAGCTCGGTCGAGAGAAGCGTTCGCCGGCCGATCTCCGCGTCGGTCTTCCAGTCGCCGTGGAGCCGGCCGATCGGCGTGACGACCCACCCGACGCGGAGACCGAAGGAGCTCTCACCCTTGAACTCGGTTCCGAAGACGACGCCGGTCCGGATCCGGCTCGGGGCGTGAGCCGCCGGGCGAGGCGCGATCGTGAGAACCCTCTGGTCCCGCGGCCCTTCGATGCGGAAGTCGACCGTGTCCCAGCCGCCGAGCCCGTAGACCTCCCGAAGGCTCTGGTGGAGCACCTCCCACTCGAGGGGCCCGGCGCGGAGACCGACCCAGGAAGCCACGATGCCGGTGTCGGCATGGCCCGCGGTCTCGACGCGGACCTGGTCGATGTCGGGCGCCTCGTCGGAGTAGAGGGGCGGGCGGGCCGCCTTCCACGCGGCGTACTCCGCCGGCGAGAGGGAGAAACCGGTGAGGAGTCCGGTGACGGCTCGCGCTGCCGCCGCGCCCCGCTCGATCGCGTCCCCGAACCGGGGGAAATCGAAGGTGTCGATCCCCTCGAGGTCCGGCGTGATGAGGACGTCCCGTCCCTGGAGCATCCCGATCTGCTCCTCGACGTTCTTCCGGGTCAGGAAGTTGCTGGTCTGTCCCAGGACCTTCAGGAACCCGTTGAGGTCGTCCCGCTTCGCCAGCGGCATCGAGATGTCGACGGCGATGACGACCTCGGCCCCCATCTTCCGAACGACTTCGACCGGCAGGTTGCTCGCGACTCCTCCGTCGATGAGGAGCCGGCTGTCCAGCTCCACCGGCTTCAGGAACCCTGGAACCGCCATGCTGGCGCGGATCACGCGCGCCAGGTCGCCCGAGCCGAGAACGACGGCCTCGCCCGTCTCGATGTCCGCGGCGACCGCCCGAAAGGGAATCGGAAGCCTGTCGAAGTCCCGAGTCGACCCGGCGGCCCACGTCATCCTCCGGAGGTGGTAGCCGAGCTCCTGGCCGGCGACGAGCCCGGTGGGAACGACGATCCTGCCGTGCGAGAAGCCCAGGTCGACGCCGATGAGGTAGCGGGGATCGTCCTCCTTGCGCCGGAAGGCCTCGTCCTTCCGCGACCGGACGTCGGAGAAGACGCCCTCCCAGTCGATCGTCCGGAGCTCCTCGGCCATCCTCTCCGGCGGCATGCCGATCGCGTAGAGCCCGCCGGCGAGCGACCCGCTGCTCGTCCCGGCCACGCAGTCGACCGGAATTCGGAGCTCCTCGAGAACCTTCAGGACGCCGACGAGCGCTCCGCCCCGTGCTCCTCCCCCGGAGAGGGCGAGGCCGATGTGGGGGCGCTTCGAGGCTGCCGGAACAGCCTGGGTGGGATCCTGCGCAAGGAGCGGACGAAGCCCGGCGAACAGCAGACCGACAGCCACCAGGACCGCCCGACGTGGGCTCACGGGCTCCTCCAGACCACACAGGGTACCCGACGCAGCGAACGGCGGCCTGCCGCAGGGAGTGAAGGCTCAGGAGACGCCGCTACGGGGGAAACGGGGGGGACGCGTGCCA
>CALBDV010000015.1 GCA_937927565.1 uncultured Holophagales bacterium | reverse complement strand
GGGCCCGCGACGGGATGCAGGAAGAGGCTGTCGAGACGGCGCGTCCAGACGGGTGGCGCGGGGGCCTGGTATCTCGCCGCTTCCCCCATGCGCGCCGCCCACTCGCGACACCTGGGGAGATCGGAGAGGACGGGCAGGAGGTCCATCGGCCGCGGCACCCCGATGCGCCCCCGCAGGAACTGGAGGACCGTGTCGTACCCCTCTCCGGTCGCGGCGCTGATGAGGGCGACAGGTGCACCGAGGCGCCGGGCGAGGGCCTCGGCCTCCACCTCGCCGCCGCGCTTCTCCAGCTCGTCGGCCATGTTCAGGACGACGAGGGTCGGCAGCCCGAGGGCGAGGATCGGCGCGGCCAGGACGAGGTGCCGGCCGAGGTTCGTCACGTCGAGGATGAGGAGGATCGTGTCGGGCTTCGGAACGCCCGGCATCCGGCCCATCAGGACGTCGTGGGTCACCTGTTCGTCCTCGGAGCGCGGCGTGAGGCTGTAGACGCCGGGAAGGTCGATGATGTCCAGCTCGGCCGCGTCCTCGATCTTCAGCTTGCCGACGTGCTGCTCGACCGTGACGCCTGGGAAGTTCGCGACCTTCTGGCGGAGGCCGGTGAGGCGGTTGAAGAGCGTCGACTTGCCGGAATTGGGCGGCCCGACGACCGCCACGACGCGCGCCCGAGGCGCGCCCGCAGCAGGCAGGACGCCCGCGAGGGCCGGGAGGGCGTCCGGATCGCTCACGACGCGGTCGCGATGTCCTTCCGGGAGACCGGACGGAGGTGGAGGCAGGCGGCGGTTTCGCTTCTCAGGGCGACCTCCGTCCCATCGACGCGGTAGACGCGCGGACCGCCACCGGGGGCCCGGAACGAGGCCGCGACCCGGCTTCCGGGGAGAAAGCCGAGCTCCATCAGGCGTTGGGAGATGTCCTCCGGAAGGTCGATCCGGTCCAGGATCGCCTCCTCCCCCTTCCGGAGATCGAGGAGTGTGGCGGGGTGTCGTGTGTGCGGCATATTCAGCGCCGGCGAGATCTGAAACCGGATCTCAGCCAACAGGAAGGATGCTCTCGCCGCTGCGGCACGTCAAGGCTCGGGGTGTGTGATCGGGATTGTCCAAGGGTCGTCTGCCTGAAGACCGGCTCTCGAACGGACGGGGCCGGCCGGCGATCGGAACCGTGCGTCGCGGGGCCGGCCATCCGGCCCCGCGGCGCGCTCAAGGCTTACTTCCCGGCGGCGGGGGCTGCGGCGCCCTTGCCGATGTCGAGAAGCTCGACGTCGAAGATGAGCGTCGCGCCCGGCTTGATCTTCGGCGGCGAGCCGGCGTCACCGTAGGCGAGGGCCGACGGGCAGACGAGCAGGGCCTTGCCGCCCTTCTTCATCAGCGCGACACCCTCCTGCCAGCAGGGAATCACGTTGCCGAGCGTGAACTCGGCCGGCTGTCCCCGCTGGACGGAGCTGTCGAAGACGGTTCCGTCGATGAGCTTGCCGGTGTAGTGGACCTTGACGGTGTCCTTCGGCGTGGGGCTGGCGCCGGTGCCGGCCGCGACCTCGGTGTAGATGAGACCAGAGGGCTTCTTCTGGGCCCCCTTCTCCGCGGCCGCCTTCGTCAGGTAGGCCTCGGACACCACCTTCTCCTTCGCGGCGACGTTGCCGGCACGTCCCTGGGCGAAAGCCTGAATCCTCGGGCCGAACTCCTCGAGGCTCACCTTCTTCTCCTTGCCCAGCGCCTCGTCGGACAGCCCGATCTTGAGCATCTCGAGATCGGCCGCCGAAAGGTCGAGCCCGGTCAGGTTGCGGCCCATCACGATCCCCATGGCGTAGAGGATCTTCTCGTCGTCGGTCTTCGGCTCGACGGCGGTGGGCGCTGCGGCGGCCGGGGCGGTGGCTCCGGCGTCCTTCTGGCACCCGGCCAGAAACAGGGCGAGGACGAGGGCCGTGACGGCCGACGTGCGGTTACGGAACATCGAGGACTCCTTTCTCGGTGGCTCGGTGTCCGCAAGAGAAAGCCCGAACGGGCCGCCCGCGGGCGAGCGTCGGCGGATGCTACGCGGAATAGGGCGCGCCGGGAATCCAGGATTCTCACGAAAGAACGAACGGTCGTGCTATTTTGTGACCGTGGGAAAGGGCGACACGACTCGGGAGGCCATTCTGAGGCACGCGGTCGGTCTCGCGAGCCGCGTCGGGCTCTCGGGCCTCTCGATCGGCCGCCTCGCGCAGGAGCTCGATCTCTCCAAGAGCGGCCTTTTCTCCCACTTTCACTCCAAGGAGGCCCTCCAGCTTCAGGTCCTCGAGTACGGCGCCGCCCGTTTCGTCGAGAACGTGGTCAGGCCCGCCCTCGAAGCGCCACGCGGCACCCCGCGCATCCAGGGGCTCTTCGACCGGTGGCTGACCTGGTCGCAGTCGGACCCCCTCTCCGGCGGCTGCTTCTTCGTTGCGATGGTGACCGACCTCGACGGCCGCCCCGGGCCGAGCCGGGACCTCCTCGTGCGGCTCCAGCGCAGCTGGATGGACTTTCTGGCCGACCTGGCGAAGTCGGTCGTCCAGGAAGGCCAGTTCCGACCCGAAACGGATCCCGAGCAGTTCGCGAACGACATGTACGGCGTGATGCTCGCCTACCACCACGCTTCCCGCCTGCTGGACGACCCGGCCGCCGAGGCCCGCGCCCGCCGCGCCCTCGCCGCGCTCATGGACGCCTGCAGGACGGCGGATTCCTGAAAGGACACCGATGAGCGCCCACGTCCCCGACCCCGGGATCCGCTCCAACGTCCCCCCGCGAAAGAGGTTTCGTTTCGCCCTCCCCTTCTTCCGGAAGGCGGCTGGAACGACCGTTGCCGCGCCCCGGACACCCAGGCGCGTCGCGTGCGCCCGCGCGGGGTGCACGAACACCGTCCTGGACGAGTGGGAGGAATCGGGCCTTCTCTGCGGCGAGTGCGCCCTCGAGGAAGACCTCTGCGATCGCGAGGCCCGCTGGGACCGGATGTACCCCGGCCGCTGAGCCCGGCCCTCTCGCCAGCCATCCTTTTTCCTGACAGACTTCCCTCTCCGCTTCCGGACCACGATGCGAAGGGGCCCCGGGCCAGACCCGCGGCCAGGGAGGGTGAATGAACGTCAACTGGGACCAGATCCTGCAGTCCGTCACGCAAACGGCCACGAACGTCGGCCTGAAGCTCCTCGGGGCGCTGGCCGTCTTCATCGTCGGCCGCTACCTCATCCACCTCGCCGTGCGCCTCGTCTCGGCCGGGCTCGAGAGGCAGAAGATCGACCCGACGATCCTCAGATACGTCGCGTCGGTCATCAACGTCGCGCTGAACATCCTCCTCGTCGTCGCGATCCTCGGCTACTTCGGCGTCGAGACGACCTCGTTCGCGGCCCTCGTCGCCGGCGTCGGCCTCGCGGTCGGCGCGGCGTGGGCAGGGCTCCTCTCGAACTTCGCCGCCGGCGTCTTCGTCATCGTCCTGAGGCCCTTCAAGGTGGGTGACTTCATCCAGGCGGGCGGCGTCACCGGAACGGTCGTCAGGATCGGCCTCTTCGCCACCGAGATCCTGACCCCCGACAACGTCCACACGATCGTCGGGAACGCGAAGGTCTTCGGCGACAACATCATGAATTACTCCGCCTCGGAGTACCGGCGCGTCGACCGGACGGCCCAGCTCGCGCACGGCGTCGACCCCGCGGACGCGGTCGCGCGGCTGAAGACCCGCCTCGCCGCGATCCCGAACGTGAACGCCACGCCCGCGCCCGACGTCGAGATCCTCGACTTCAACCCGATGGGCCCGGTCCTCGCCGTGCGCCCCTACACGCACACGGACCACTACTGGCAGGTCTACTTCGACACGAACCGCGTCATCAAGGAGGAGTTCGGGGCCGCCGGCTACCCGGTCCCCGAGCAGCACATGGTGATGCGTCAGGTGGCCGCGAAGGCCTGAG
>CALBDV010000014.1 GCA_937927565.1 uncultured Holophagales bacterium | reverse complement strand
ACGGTAGCCCTCCCATCCGGGTCGACGTACTTCAGGGGGTTATTCCTAGCGTAGGCGTAACGGTTCCATGTCTGCGGATCAGTGGAAATCCCTCCCACCGGATCCACGCTAATGAACCGACCGAGATGAGCGTCGTAGTACCGAGCTTCGAAGTAGTGCAGCCCGGATTCGCTGTCGAGCTCCTTGCCGGCGAACTTGTGCGGGTCGGACGCCGAGCCGGGAACGACCTCCTCTCCAAACGGGTAGTACTCCGCCTTCGAGACCAGCTGCCCCGATTCGTTCGTCTCCGCCAGCGGCGTTCCGACGACATCCCCGTGGTAGTAGAGGCGGCGCTCTTGCAGAGCATCCGGGGTGACCTTGCAGAGGAGGCCGCCGTCGGCGTAGACGTAATCGGCAAGGAAGGCCAGCGTGCCCGAGTACTCCTCGAGAACCTCGCCACCGATGCCACGGACATAGAGGACCGTTCCGGACGGAGCGATCTTCTTGATGCGCTGGCCGTCGCCGTCATAGGTGAAGCTCACGCTCCCGGATGGCGTTTGAACACTCGTTAGCTGGTTGAGAATGTTGAACGTGTAGTTATAGGTGTCGCTTCCCTGGCTTGGGATGACGTAAGGCGTCTGGTAGCCCCATGTGCGAGCTACCATCTGCGCCATGAGTGCACGGCTCACGGTCGAGAAGGGGCAGAAGTTGCCGGAGCCGCAGCCACTGTCGATGCCCCGACGAGAGACCTCCTCGATGAAACTCACCGCGAACCCTGTCGGACATGGCACGTCGGCGAAGATGCCGGGGGCGGTGCAGGCTGGCGGCCCATACTGCGCTCCCTCGCGGGCCATAAGAAGGAATACGGCCATCTCCGACTTCTTAATTGTCGCATTGGGGCAGAAATTCGGCGGCGTTCCGCCGCATCCAGCCGTGACACCGTCCCAGTAGAGCTGCTCGATGAAGTCGACAGCAAAACCCTTCGGCTCGACGCACGAGACGTCGGCGAAGACGCCGGTGCACGCGGGCGGGACGTAGCCCGGGCCGTGCTTGGCCTTCACGAGAAAGACTGCCATCTGAGCACGGGTGAGGGTCTCGTCTGGCGCGTAGTTGTTGTTCCCGACGCCCCCAGTGATTCCATGATGAGCGATCAGATTCACCGACGAGTGCGCCCAGTGACCGGGTGGAACGTCGGCGAAGTAGACGGTGAGGGGAACCGTTGCTCCGGCGGCGAGTGCGGCGTTTGTCTCTGGGCGCGCTGGGTTGAGTACGTTCACGGGGTGGATTCTCGCGACTTTGAGGTCGTCGTAGGTCAGCTCCATGCGGAGCATCGAGGACGACACGAACGTCGTCGGCTTAGCCACTCCGTCGAAACTCGCGAAGGACGCCGGCGAAAAGCCCGACCCGTTGATCGTGATCGTCACCTTCGTAGCCCCGCCGGCTTGCCTCACCTGGACGGCGTCCGGTGACAGGGAAACGGTTGCGGGCTGCGGGATGACCGCCTGGCTCAGGTTTCCACGCGAGTCGTAGGAGTAGCTCTCGTAGGGGCTGCCTGTCGTCGCTCGCGTCAGGCGATTGCTCGTGTTGTATGTGTAGTCGGTGACGCGCGTTCCCTGCGTTCGCTTGCTCCGGTTTCCGAGCGCGTCGTACTCGAGTGTGAGGCCGGCCCACAGGCCTGAGGTCGTGGCACCTGTGAGCCTGTGAAGGTCGTCGTAGGTGAATGACCGGTCGTTCGTGTTGTTCAGGCTGTCGTCCCAGATCTTGAGGTTTCCCGCGAGGTCGTAGCTGAGCGTCAGGCCGAGGACGCCGCCAGCGGCGGCCGATGTATTGATGGTGGAAACCCGGTAGCGGGAGTCGAGACCGTAGTCCGTGGTCGCACCGTTCCCCAACGATATCTGGTCGATCGCCCCGTTCACGTGCCGCGTGATGCTAGTGGCATAGTCATTCACTGACGGGCTCTTCACTCCGTTCACCCAGTCGCGATTGTCATAGGTGTACTGGACTTCCCTACCGCTGACGTAGGTGATCGTGTCGAGCCTATCGCTCGTGTCGTAGGCGAAGGTCACGGTGCCGGAAGCGGTGCCGGAGCCGACGCCGGGGACAGGGATAGTGGTGGTCTTCGATGTGACGTTCCCGTTTCCGTCGTAAACGTAGTCAAACGTCCCGTCCGAGCTCGACATCTGAGTCCGCTGGCTCGCCCCGTCCCAGTCGAAGGTCACGTCCGACCCGGTCGACCACCGCCTCGTGAGCCGCCCGGCGCGGTCGTACGAGTAGTACTCCGCATCGCTTCCGGCCTGCGACTTCTGTGTCGGGTTTCCGAGCCCGTTGTAGAAATAGGTCGTCGTGCCACTCTCAGGGTGGGTCTCCGTTTGGAGAAGAGAAGTCGGATAGTAGGTGAAGCTACGATTGCCCTTGGCCAACGGGGCGGTGATGCCGCTGACGAGGTTGTAGGCGTTGTAGACGTAGGAGGTGGCGTTACCCGCCGCGTCAGTTACCTTCTTGAGCCGCGTGTCACCAGGGTCGCCGAACGCCTCATACTGCAGCGTGGTCTCCTTCCCGAGCTCGTCCTCGACGACGACCTTGGGTCCAACGCCTGGCGTCCCCGAGTAGGAATAGGTGATCCCGCTGCCGTCTCCCTGATGCGTCAGGCTCGTCGGCCGACCGAGAGCGTCGTACGCCGAGGTGTCGACGAGAGTCGTGCCGTAGAGGAGCCGCTGCTGGGTCCTGACGCCGAGCGCGTTGTAGGTGTTCGCGACGGTGTGGGTGGTCTGCTGATCCTGGCGCTGCGTCAAGCGTCCGAAGCCGTCGAACGTGTAGACGACGGTGCGAGCCCCCCGGGTCACGGACACGGTCGACCAGTTGGCGGCGTAGGTGAAAGTCGTCGGGAGGCTCCCCGACTCCGGGGGCTGGATGCTCGTCAGTCGGTTCAGAGCGTCATACCCGTTCGTGGTCCGGTAGGAGCTGGAGGCACCGCGCCCATCCGTCGACGTGGCCACTGTGCCCGAAGGGTAGATGGTACGGTCAAAATTGATATTCGTGTTCGAGACCTTGATCTCCTCCGGCTGACCGAAGGTGTACGAGGCAAAGGTCGTCTCCTTGTTGAGCCCAGTGCCCTCGATCCTCGTTTCTTTCGTCAGATCGCCCGTGGACGCATCGTAGGTGAAATCGGTCTCGAGCGAGTTGCTGTTACGGGTGCAAGGCGAAACCGAGAATGGGTTGAGGACCTTCTTGGTCTGATAGCCGTTAGAGTCGTACGCAAAGCACTCGGACGCTCCCGGCGAGGCGGTTCTCGTCGCGACCTTGCCCACGAGGATGTTGAGATCCGTGGAGATCCAGTACGAGAGGTTCGTGGTTCTCATCTGAGTGCTGCCGACGGATTCGCTAACGGTCTCGGGGTTGCCGTAGGCGTCGAAATCAGTAGTCACCGTCGTGTAGGTGACCCCGTCGCGTGTGATCGCCTTCGTCTGGGTGTCGGGCTTCGCGAAGAGGATGCCAGTGGTCGCGACGCGATGGCTACCGCAGCTGAGCCAGTTCGTCGTGCGGTCGGAGTAGAAAGACAGGGTTTCTCCCTGAACCCAGGTGAAGGTCTCGACCTCGGTCTGGTTGCTCAAAAGGCCGAAGGTCGTGACCGTCCGCTGCTGAGGCAGCCCTATCTTCCACATGTCGGGTTCGTAGTAACGGTAGTAGCTCGTCCAACCGTTGAAGACCGTCACGTCGGTGAGGAGGGTCGTGTTCTGCGCGTTCTTCACAGTGACCGTGGTCGTTGCACCGTCGGATCCGGGGCTGGCGTAGCCGTACGACCACGTCCCGAGAACGGTACTGCCGTCACGGTCCTTAAGCTGCCGGGAAGCGACGATGCCGAACCGAATGTTGCAGCTCTGCGTCCCGACGTTGAAGGCGACCGGAGAGTACGTGTATGAAACCGTCCCTCCGGTCGGGAGCGTAGCCTTCTGGAGGGCGTACTTGCCATTGCCGTAGGCGGTCAGGCCTGGGTTATACGCGAACGTCCATGCATTTCCCGCAGGCGGCTGGACGGAGGTCAGGGCATAGACGCTCCGGGAGCTTCCGTTCTCCTGGAGTAGCGAGGCCTGGTAGGTGTAGTAGTACGCCCAGGTCTGAAGCGTCGTCGAACCGTTCTTCACGGTCATCGTCGCGAGCCGTGTCTCGCCAGCCACGTACGCGAAGTTCACCGTCCGGTCGTACGTATCTGTGATCTTCGTCAGTAGGTGCGATGTCGGGTGGTACTCGATCTGAATCGACGAGCTCGTCACACCCGGCTTGCTGATCTTCGTGCACTGGTAGACGACCTGACCGTGAGTGTTCGGGTAGGTATTGAAGGTGTCGAAAGAGTAGACCGTGCCGTCGGTCAGGGTCAGCTCGTACCGCTGGGTCACGCCATTCCACGCGAACTTCCAGCGCGAACTCGAGATCCAGCCCTGAGCGTAGGTGTAAAGAGGGTGGGTCGAGCCGTCCGGCATCACCGCAACATAGGGGTCACCATTGATCTTCGGCTGGATGATCTTGCCCATGTGGAGCTGCCACCCGCCCCCGCCAAGGTGATCCATCGGATCGGATGAGGCTGCGTGTTTCGTGTAGTCGCCGCCCTCCACCCTATTCCAGATCGCGCTCGAGTAGTAGCGCTGCACGACCAGGTCCAGTCCGCCATGCCCCGGCAGCCTCACGTCGACCATGTTGATGTGGAGGTTCCCGGAGAACGCGTCGACCCGGTCGTGGAAGGAATCCTGAATGTAGGACATGGAGATCTGGCCGAGAAACTTGTCGCGATCGTTCCAGTCGCCCACCGCCGTGGGAAGGTTTGGGTCGGGGGGCGTGTCCGAGAGCTGCGGCGCCGAAGTGGCGGACCGGGCAAGTGTCAGAAGTGCCAAGCCGGTGGCGAGTGCGAGCGCCCTGCGAAGTCGAGTCATCTGTCGTGTCCTCTCATAGTCGCGAGCGTTGACTGGCGTTCGCGGCGGGTTTCCGTTCGTGGGGGTCTGCGTCATCGACCTCGGCAGCGACTGAACTCCGGTCGGGCGCACTCACCGCGGCGTTCGTAGCTGACCACGTTGCGAGTCAGCCGAGCCCGGTGGGCGAACTTCAGGACGGTCCCGTCTGCCTGCCGCACGACGTGCGTGCCATCCATCTGATCGAGGCGCCGATCGGATTCCGCACCGAGCCCGCCGGGAAGCACGTGGTCGGCGCCGTCCGGCGACTTGTAGACCGTGGGAGA
>CALBDV010000013.1 GCA_937927565.1 uncultured Holophagales bacterium | reverse complement strand
GCCTCGGTGGGCCACGTCCTGACCTGCTGCTCGAGGTCCGCGATCTTCTTCTCGATCGCGTGGGCGGCTGCGAGCACGGTCTCAACCTGGCTCCAGTGCAACCCGAAGACGAGAGAGACGGCTTCACGCACCCGGGGCCGGGCCCGGCCCAGCTCCTCCGGCATGCTCGGGGGAGGCGCGGGAGAAAAGGTACGGGCGCTCTCGATGCGCCCTCTCAGGCCGTCGAGGTCCTTGTCCAGCATGGCGAGACGGGCCGTCGCCTGTTCGATTCCCGACAGGGCAGCAGGGGCGGACGGCGGTGCTGCCGCGAGGCCGACAGGCGCCGCCAGGATGAGCGCGATGAAGACGGCGGAGACTCTCAACGTACTTTCTCTCATGGTGTTCCTCTGTGCTCTCAACCGGGACGGGGTTCACTGGCCATCCGGCATCGTACAGGATGGGGCGACGGGCTCTGGACAAGGGGGAGCGGGGGCGACGCGCCGGAGCCTCGACCTCGGGCCGGTTCGACCGTCGGCCGATGGGGCCTGAGACGAGGCCGTCAGCGCGGGAGAAGTGTCCTCGGGTCGTTCGTCGTCCGGTCGATCACGGTCGCATAGCTGGCGAACTGCCCGCCGGGTGTTGCGGTCGAGAGGAGGAGCTGCGCATTCTGGACGTCCGCCGCGACGCCCAGGTCACGGACCACCTGCGTCACCTGCCTCATTCCGAGCGGGAGGAGCGTGTAGCTGCCCGAGGCGAGCGGCACCCCGTCGCCAGAGAACAGCTTCACGTCCACGACCAGGTTTGCCTGGGTGGCATTCGTCAGGACCAGGTTCGTCCGGAACTTCGCGTCTTCCCGAACCGCGACGATCGAGCGAACGGTCCCGTTCTCGAGGAGGTCGGCTTCGGCGGATGCGGGGACGCTCTGGCCGAACGTGCCGCCGGAGCTTCCCGGAGTCGACGTCTGTCCCTGAACATTGAGGGAGGCCGCCGGGGAGCTGATCCGGATCGCCCCATAGCCGGACGAGAGGCCGAAGACACCGCCCAGGACGTCGGCGTACACGACGGCCTTTCCGGCCGCGATGGGCACGGACCGCTGCATCCCGTTCCGCCCGTCCACGTCGTGCCCGAGGAACTGCAGCGTGACGGCCGCGTCCGTCGTCGACCGGTTCGCCAGCGTCAGCTGCGTCGTGTAGAACGCGCCGCCCTGACCGCCCGCCCGGGCGCTCGACGGGAGGAGCCACGCCCCGCCCGAGCCCGACGTCGTCGGCAGGAGCGTCCTCGGGTCGTTCGTCGTCCGGTCGATCACGGAAGCGTAGGCCGTGAACGCGCCGTCGAGCCTCGCAGTGGAGAGAACGAGTACCGCGTTCCGAACGTCGGCCGTGACGCCGAGGTCGCGTACGACCTGGGTGACCTGCGTCATGCCGAGCGGCTGCAGGGTGAAGCTCTTCGCGGCGAGCTGGAGGCCGTTCTCGTCGAGGAGGGTCACGGTCACCACGTGGGATATCGGGGAGACGTTGGTCAGGATCAGGTTCGTACGGAAGGCCGCGTCCTCACGGATCCCGGCAATCGAGCGCGGGCTCGCGCGGAGGATCAGGTCGTCCTCGGACGTCGCGGGAACGCTCTGCCCGAAGGTGCCGCCGGACGTCCCCGGCGTCGACGTCTGACCCTGGACCGTCAACGATGCCGTCGAGCTGATTCGGATCGCCCCGTACCCGCTGGAGATCCCGAAGCGGTTCCCGAGGACGTCCTCGAACGCCTTCGCCTGGCCGGCCCCGATGCTCACGCTCCGCTCCTCGCCGCCGCGGCCGTCCACGTCGTGGCCGAGGAACTTCAGCGTCACCGTGGCGTCGGCCGTCGACCGGTTCGCCACCGTCAGGTCCGTCGTGTAGAACGACCCGCCCTGGCCCCCGGCCCGTGCGCTCGAGGGGAGATACCAGTGGCGGTGGGAATCCAGACCGAGCGTCGCGAAGACGGGCGAGAGGTCCGCTCCGACGCGGGCCTCGAACACCGCCTTGATCTCGGCGTCCGTCAGGTACGTGTCGGTGCCGTGGGCGTCCACGAGGTCGCGCCAGGCCTGTGCGGCGCAGTCTCCACGGCAGCCGTAGTCCACGTCGAGCCGCCGGAAGAACTCGCTCCCCACCGTGTGGCCGTCGGTGTCGCCGGGCTTCCAGAAGAGCCACGAACCCGTCATGAGCCTCGGGTCGCCGCCACAGGCGACGTGGACCTCCGCCTGGATCGCGAAGCCCTCGTCGAGCCAGCTCGGGAGCTGGTCCGCGAAGAAGTAGTGGTTGTAGACGTGCATCGGCTCGTGGAGCTCGTACCTCAGGTCGAGCGAGTCGATGACCCGGGTCTGCCCGGGCCGGATCAGCCCTTCGAATCCCGTGGTCGTGACCTGTGCCCCGCCGAGGCCGTAGCTGGTGCCGCCGTTGGGACTCGGGGTCAGGTACTCCCCGTGGACCGCGATCGACAGGGGAACGGGCAGCGCGCGCCCGAGGTACGAGTCCAGGCACGAGCGCGTGGTGCGGGCGAAGCCGAGGGCCGTCCCGACGAAATCGCGCTCGGCCTGCGTCGGCATCGTGTACTGGGAGGCGACGCGGGCTTCGCCGTCGCAGAACCCATCCAGGCAGCCCCACGTCCTCCGGCCGGTCTCTCCGACGGGAAGGTAGCCGATGACGATCAGCTTCGAGCCCGAGTCCCGCTTGAACACCCTCAGCCTGTAGGTCCTGTCGTTCCTTTCGTTCAGAAGGCAGTAGCCCGCTCCGGTCTGTGCCGTGAGAAACGTCGACCCTGGCGAGTAGCTGTAGGTCTTCTCGGTCGGGCCGAGGGTGTAAGCCGGGCACGAGATCTCGGCCAGAGTGCCGACGACGCCCTTGTAAAGGAGCATCGCGTTGGAGAAGCCGAAATTGGGCGACCTGGCCGACACGTAGGAGTCCGAGGTCCTGAGGAAAGAGGACTCGCTCAGGATCAGGTCGCCACCGCGGGAGACACGGCGGTCAGGACTGTCGAGCCTGACGGCGAACGGGGATGAGGGCCAGCCGGTCGCGTCGGGCGCGCCCGTGCTCTTCGGGATCGCGAGGAACAGCCCGTCGCTCCCGCCCGCGGCGTTGTTCCCCTTTCGGCTCGGCAC
>CALBDV010000012.1 GCA_937927565.1 uncultured Holophagales bacterium | reverse complement strand
AAGGGACCCGCCGCCGGCTCGTCTTCGAGCTCGCGAGCGAGCTCCTCGCGCTGGACGGCCGCGCCAACGAAGGCTGAGCCGGCCGCAGGCCCGAAGGGCCAGTGAGGGAAGGACCCGAAAAGAGAAAGCCGGCGCGGAGGGGGTTCGGGGGGACCGGCCGCAGGCCCGAAGGGCCGCGGTCCCCCCGATTCATTACCGTGTCAGAAGTCCAGCTCGTCCCCGTCGTCCAGCAGCCGGATCCGCGGGTCCGAGAGCGCCGCGACGTCGGCCCGCAGCTCCGGGAGGGTCGGCGGCTTCATGTGGTAGAGGTTCACCGGGACGGCGGCCGGGAACTTCCGCATCTCCCGGTGGAGCGTCGCGGGGGTCAGGTGCTTGGCGACGTCGGCGATCTCGGACATCGAGTCCGGGAAGGAGCACTCGACGAAGATCGCCTTCAGGTCGGCGCGGGCGCGCGCCTCTGCCCAGAGCGCCTCGGTGGGTCCGGTGTCGCTCGAGAAGACGACGCAGGAGTGGTCGTCCCAGAGGATGTATCCGTACGTGGGGACGACGTGGGATACGGGGATCGCGAGCGCGTGGAGGCCGTTCACGCGGAACGGCACCCCGGCCTCGATCACCCGGAACGTCACGGCGGGGAGGAAATGCGTCGGGATGCGCGTGAAGTCGGGCCAGATGGCGTCGTTGAAGAGGTGGTCCTGGAGGAGCGCGGTGACGTCTTTCGGGCCGATGACCTCGATCGGCCCCTCCGTCCGCCCGAAGACGTTCTCGACGAGGAACGGGAGCGAGGCGATGTGGTCGAGGTGCGAGTGCGTCACGATGATCGAGCGGACCCGCGACTGCTCTTCGAGGGTGAGCGACTGGGTCAGCGCTCCCGCGTCCAGAGACACCGTTCCGTCGAGCAGGAACGAGGTCTGCCGATGCCAGGGCGTGGAGCCGCCGTACGCGCCGAGGACACGGATCCGCACGACTGAGATTCTAGGCCGGGAGGGACCGGTCCGGGGTGACATCGGTCACCCTTTTCCGGTCCTCCCCGGGGTCAGAACGTCGCGGGTCCGAGGTAGAAGGTGGTCTGCCAGCCCCCGAGGCTCGATTTCAGGTCCGTCGGCCGGGCGAAGTCGACGTTCCAGGGGATCCCGAGAAAATAGGCGGTGAAGCCCGCGCCGTAGGCGGCACGCCCGTCCACGAGCCGGCCCCCCTCGGCGAACGAGAAGTCCTGGCCCTCGAGGTAGGCGGCTCCGATGTCGAAGAAGAGCCGGCCTCGAACCCCGCCGATGTTGAGGCCGATCCCGGTGATCAGGGCGTCGATCAGGGGGAAGCGGAGCTCCGTGTTGAGGTAGAAGATCTTGTTCCCGATGAGCGCCCGGTAGTCGTATCCACGGAGGGTGTCGAGGCCGCCGAAGGAATAGACCGTCGGGACGGCACCGGTGGAAACGCCCCCGAAGCCGCGGAAGGCGAGGTTCGTCCGGCGCGAGATCGGGACGTAGGCGCGCGCCACGGCGGAGAGGTCCGAGGAGAGCGTCCCGCCGTCCTGGAAGTCGGGGAGATAACGATAGTTGACCGAGAGCGCCTGGCCGCCGTGCGGTCCGAACGACTTGAACCTGGTCCCGTCGTAGCCGTAGCCGGCGCCGACCTGGATCGTGTTGTCCTTGCGCGGGAGGTAGATCTGGCCTTCGCTGCCGTCGGCGTTCGTGATGATGAAGGGCTCGTCGATCTCCCGGGAGAGGAACCCGAAGACGCCCTCAACCCGCGTGTACCGCGACAACGGGAAGATGCCCAGGAGGCTGACCCCCGTCTCCCGGGAGAACCGCTTGATGGAGACGTACTGCCCGTCCTCGTTCACGCCCGTGAAGTAGGTCCGGTTGTCGTAGGCCTGGACTCCCCACTGGAGCCGGCGCTTGAGGTTGAAGTAGATGGCGTTGATGTTCGAGTAGCCGGCGAGCGTGTCCCAGATGAAGAAGACGCGCTTGTCGCCGAGGTAGTCGGAAAAACCGAGGCGGACGGAGGAGAGGAACGTCCCGTCGGAGTTGACGCCGACGTAGCCGCCGACGTCGTCCACGAAGAGCTTGAAGCGGCTCGGCTCGATCTTCTCGGGGTCGATTGCGACCTCGATCGCCGGGACGAAGTCCGGCACGGCCCCTCTCACGACAGGGGCGGGCGCCAGGGCCTTCTCCTCGAGTCGCCGGAACGGCTTGCGCGCATCGGCGACGTAGAGCTGGAAGCGGCCTTCCTGGTATCCGGAGAAGACGACCTTTTCCTGGCCGTCGGGGCCGACGTAGGCGGCGGGCCCGAGGGCGGCGCCGATGACGTCGGTGTACTGGAAGAGCTCGCCCGAGCCCAGGTCCTGCCCGTAGATGTTGAAGATGCCGCCCCGGGACGAGGCGAAGTAGAGGCGGTTGCCGTCGGGCGAAAAGGCCGCGTCGTCGTCGTTCCCCTCGCCCCAGGTGATCTGCTCGATCTTCGACGGGTCGTCCAGGGGAAAGCGGACGATCTTCTGGAGCCCGGCCACGACCTTCGTGTGGTACAGGTACTTGCCGTCGGGAGAGAAGACGGGGGCCGTGTCGTAGCTCTCGTCCGACGTGAGGTTCCGCACTTCCTTCGAAGCGAGGTCGAGGAGGAAGATGTCGCGCGACGTCCCGGAAATGCCCGAGAAGACGACCGACGCGCCGTCGGGCGAGAACGCGGGAGAAAGGGGCATGTCGGGCGCCACCGGAATCCTCTCGACGACGCCTCCGCCGCGGGCCGAGAAGATGAAGAGCTGGCGGCCCCGCTCCCGCCGGGCGAAGACGGCGATCCGGTCACCGTCGGGGGCGAAGGAGAGGTCTCGCCCGCTTTCGGGTCCCTGCGTCAGGAACTGGGCGGAGATGTACTCGTACTTCGTCGTCCGCCCCGGCGAGAGGTTCTTCCAGAGCTTGCGGGACTTCGTCGAGAGGAGGGCGATGTCGATGTCTTCCTTGTACGTCGTGAGCGTGGCGACGAAATCGCCCGACGGGGACGGTGCGGCACCGATCTCGTAGGAGGGACGCTCCCACGCGCCGACCCGGAACCGCTCGCCGTACTCGGACGCCTCACCCTTCACGGCCAGGAGCGGCAGGTACTTTCTCCGGAGATACCGCCGGAACTTCATGTTGAAGTCGTCGGGCTCGATCTCGAACGCCCTCTTGAGGGCGGCGGCGATGTCCTTCCCGAGGAAGGAGCGGAACTCGAAGACGAGCTCGCGGACGGCGTCCTTCCCCCATTCGGCCTCGACGAAGTCGAAGAAGGCGTGGCCGAAGCGGTAGGCGGGGTAGCCGGAGATGTTCACGCGCGTGATCGGGGGAATCTGGTCGGAGTTCACCGCGTCGCGGATGAACATCCGGTCCTTCTCGTCCTCGTCCTTCGCGAAGTAGGAGGCCATTCCCTCCATGAACCACGTCGGGATGTTCGACGTGTACGCGCGGGAGAGCCGTCCACCGTAGAGGATCTCGTACTGGAAGATGTGGGTCAGCTCGTGCGAGATGAGGTTCTGGAGCTTCTCGTCGGGGAGGTCGATCGGCAGGACCATCCGGTTGCGCGCGGGCTCGGCGAACGCCCCGACCCCTTCGGGGATGAAGTTCAGGATGATGTTGTTCTGCTCGAACTCCGCGTGCGTGACGTAGAAGAGAAGGGGAATCGGCTTCGGGACCTGGTAGTTGAGGCGCCGCGAGAGGTCGTCGTAGGCCGACTCGGCCATCGAGGAGACTTTCTGCAGGGCGGCCTCGCCCCGGCCGTAGTGGTAGATCCGGAAGTGGGTCGACGAGTAGATCTTCCAGTCGAACTTGTCGTAGACGACCTTGTTCTGCCCCTGAGCGCGCAGGGGCGACGGGGCCAGCAGCAGGGCCGCGAGGGCCACGGGAAGGGCGAGCCGGAGGGTTCGCCGCCTACTTGAACACATAGCGGTTCGCCTCTCTTTCCCGCACGATGAAGAGGCCGAGGAGCCGGTTCTCCAGCGAGAAGAGGTTCTCGAAGAGCCCCACCATCTCGTCGGCAGCCCGCCGGGATTTCTCCTTCTGGTCCTTGAACGTCTCCTGGAAGAGCTTCGCACCGGTCCGGCCGTCGAAGGCGAGAATCGTCACCTCGAACGAGAAGCCGGTCGCCTCGATGAAGACCTGCCGGTAGTAGGTCCGGCCGTCGAGCCGGCTCGTGTACTCCTCGGTCTTGTAGCCCGACTTGTCCTCGACCTGGAAGTCGACGATCCCGGAGAGGAGGATGTCGGCGCCCACGCGGGAGCCGAGCTCCCGCCAGAACTCGGACGCCTCCCCCAGGGCCTTCAGCTCGGAGGAGGGGAGCTTCACGTCGGAGGGCATCGTGACGACGTTCATCTTCGTCCGCCGTCCGATCTGCTTTCCGAGATAGCGGCGGAACTCCAGGTCGAGGTCGAGGTCCTTGATCCGGGCCGACTCCTTGCGCTCGGAGAGCTTCGATGCGACGAGGAAAGGCGCCAGCGAGATCCGCTCGCGTCCCGACACGGCGAGCTTCGGGCGGAGGGGGAGCTTCAGCTTCACCTCGGTGGAGCCGGCCTCGAGCGGGCGGGCGGGAGCCGAGAGAAGGACGAGGGCGGCGAGGAAAACGGCGGGTCGTTTCACTTCGGTGTCGCCGTGGGGCCGGACGCCCGCTGCAGAGAGGTGTAGTACTCGGCGAAGCGGGCGTAGTTGCGCTTGATCCTGGCGTCGTCGGGCCGGAGCTCGAGGGCGCGCTTGTAGGCGGCGAGCGCCCGGGCCGTCTCGCCGACGGCCTCGGAAGCGACCGCGAGGTTGTTCAGGATCTCGGGGTCGTCGGGCGCCAGCTTTGATGCCCGGTCAAACCGGAAAAGGGCCTCCCTCCAGAAGCCTCGCTGCGCCATCTTTGCGCCGTAGGCCTTCTGGTCGGCTGCGTTGGCGGCGGCCTCCGGGGTCGAAGCGCAGCCGGAAAAGGACACGACGAGCGAGAGGACGAGGCCCGTGGCGAGAACGCGGCGACGGTGTCTCACGAGGACCGGCATTATAGTCAGCGGCCTTACGCAAGATGCGGTCCCAGCGGATGCCTTCCGATATCGTCCTCTCGTGGGGCCTGACCGTGCGCGGCGCGCAGGCCCGCGTCCTCTCGCGGCTGCTCCTGGGCGCGGGCTCGGTCGAGAACGCGCTCCGGTGTCCTCCCGCGGAGGCGGCCGGCCTCGCGGGCGTCGGCCTTCCCGAGGTGCTCGCGCTCTTCGATGCCGCGCCGACCCCGGGCTTCGACGACGCCCGCCGTCGGCTCGAGAGGTCGGAGGCGCGCGTCGTCGCGATCTGCGACGCGGAGTACCCGACCCTCCTGCGCGAGTCGCCCGATCCTCCGCCCGTCCTCTTCGTGCGCGGCCGGCCGCTCGGAAACGCACCGGTCGTCGCCCTCGTCGGATCCCGGCGCGCGACCCGCACCGGCCTCGAGGCGGCCCGGCTCGTCGCCGCGGGCCTGGCGCGGGCCGGGGTCACGGTCGTCTCGGGCTTCGCCCACGGGATCGACGCCGCCGCCCACGCCGCGGCTCTCGAGGAAGGGGGCGAGACGTGGGGCGTCCTCGGATGCGGGGTCGACGTCTCCTACCCGGCCGCGCACGAACGCCTGAGGGCGCGGATGCTCGAGGGCGGAGCGCTTCTCTCCGAGCTGCCGCCGGGGACGACACCCGAGCCGTGGCACTTTCCCGTCCGCAACCGGATCATCGCCGGCTGCGCCCGGGTCGTCGTCGTCGTCGAGGCGGCGCTGAAGAGCGGCTCGCTGATCACGGCGCGGTGTGCCGCCGAGGCGGGACGGGACGTTGCGGCCGTTCCCGGCCCGGTGATCGGCGAGCAGGCCTCCGGGTCGAACGCCCTCCTGAAGGACGGCGCGATCCTCGTCCGCGACGCGGCCGACGTCCTGCGGGAGCTCCCGGACGAGGACCTCTGCCGCCTTCGCCCGGGCGGGCTGCCGGACCAGGGTTCGGCTCCTCGTTCTCCCGAAGATCCCGACGCGGCCCGCGTCCTCCTCGCCCTCGACACGCCGGACCCGCGCGACGCCGACGCGCTGGTGGCCGCAACGGGGCTCCCGGCGGCCCGCCTTTCTGCCGCTCTCGTCCTCCTCGAGCTGGAGGGGCTCGCCGAGGCCCTTCCGGGCGCCCTTTTCGCCAGGAGGAGGGCCCGGGCTTGACAACCGTGGCATCGTAACCGGCCCCATGTCGAAGTCTCTCGTCATCGTCGAGTCCCCCGCGAAAGCGGCCACCCTCGGGAAGTTCCTCGGGAAGGACTTCTCCGTCCTCGCCTGCTACGGGCACGTCCGCGATCTCCCGCGAAAGGGGATCTCGGTCGACCGGGAAGCCGGATACGAGCCGACGTACGAGGTCCTTCCCGGCAAGCAGAAGACGATCGCCGAGCTGAAGAGGCACGCGAAAGCCGCCGCCGACATCTACCTCGCGGGCGACCCCGACCGGGAGGGAGAGGCGATCTGCTGGCACCTCGAGGAGCTCCTCCGGCCCTCGGCCCCCTCGGCGCGCTTCCACCGGGCCGAGTTCCACGAGATCACGAAGAGTGCGATCCAGAAGGCGATCGCGAGCCCGGGCGAGATCGACTCGAACCGGGTCGCCGCGCAGCAGGCGCGCCGGATCATCGACCGTCTCGTCGGCTACGAGGTCTCCGACCTCCTCTGGAAGAAGGTCTGGCGGGGCCTCTCGGCGGGGCGCGTCCAGACGGTGGCGCTGCGGATCGTCGTGGAGCGCGAGGCGGAGCGGGAACGCTTCCGCCCCGTGCCGTACTTCTCGGTGCCTCTCCAGCTCGCGAAGGGAGAGGCCGTTTTCCCCGCCCGGACCGTCACCTGGCGCGGCGAGAAGCTGAAGTTCGACGGTACCGACCCTCGCCTGGCGACGCACGCGGCGGCCGAGGAGGTGCTCGGGCACCTGCGCGCCTCCGCGCTGAGGGTCGTCTCCGTCGAGGCGCGCGAGAAGCGGACGAACCCGGTTCCGCCCTTCACGACCTCCAAGCTCCAGCAGGGAGCTGCCCGATCGCTCGGCTTCACCGTCCGCCGGACGATGCAGGTGGCCCAGCGGCTCTACGAGGGGAAGACGATCTCGGGGCGCGGCTCGGTCGGCCTCATCACCTACATGCGTACCGACTCGACGCGTGTCTCCGAGGAAGCGCTCGGAGCGGTGCGCTCCTACATCGGCGCGACGTTCGGGGCCGAGGCCCTCCCCGCGGAGCCCCGCCGCTTCAAGCAGAAGAAGGACGCCCAGGACGCCCACGAGGCGATCCGCCCGACGATGATGGACCTGCCCCCCGAGGCGGTCGCGGGTGACGTCTCGGCCGACGAGCTGAAGGTCTACCGGCTGATCTGGAACCGCTTCGTCGCGTCCCAGATGACACCGTCCGTCTCCGACGTGACGACCGTCGAGATCGAGGCGCTGCGCGACGGGAGCGCCGACAAGGCCGGCGTACGCGCCAGCGGCTCCGTCCTGAAGGACGCGGGCTGGCTGCGCGTCTACGGCCAGGTCTCCGAAACGGAGGAGGCCGAGGGCGACGGAAACGGAAACGGCGACACCGACGAAGGGAAGGTCCGCCTCCCGCAGCTCGCGGAAGGGAACGTCCTTCGGCTCGCCGAGGCTGCGGTCGAAGACCACGAGACGCAGCCCCCGCCGCGGTTCAACGAAGCCTCGCTCGTGAAGTTCCTCGAGGAGAACGGCATCGGCCGGCCCTCGACCTACGCCGAGATCATCCGGAAGATCGAGGATCGCGAATACGTCCGGAAGAAGGACCGCCGGTTCCTCCCCACGCTCCTCGGGCGCCTCGTCGTCGACCTGATGAAGGAGGGCTTCGACGACTTCTTCCAGACCGAGTACACGGCCCGGATGGAGGAAGAGCTCGACGAGGTCGAGGAGGGAAAGCTCGACTGGCGCAAGGCGGTCGCGGAGTTCGACTCCCGCTTCCGGAAGGACCGCGACCTCGCGCTGAAGAAGATGGTCTCCGTGAAGGCGGGGCTCCCGTTCGCGGAGGTGAAGAAGCACCTGCCCGACGTCCCGCTCCCGGAAGGTCTGGGGGACAAGTGCCCCAAGAGCGGCGACGAGCTGCGCCTGAGGATGGGGAAGAACGGTCTCTTCGTGGCCTGCGCCGGCTACCCCGACTGCGATTTCACCGTCGACATGCCCGAGCCCGAGGAGGACGCGGTCGACGCCACGGAGCTGGAAGGGCAGACGTGCGAGGAGTGCGGCAGCCCGATGAAGCTCCGGACGGGGCGCGACGGCTCGTCGTTCCTCGGATGCACGGCCTACCCGAACTGCCGCAGCACGGTCGCCGTGAAGGTGGCGAACGGAAAGGCCGAGGCGCGCCCCGACCGCCCGACGGGCGAGAAGTGCCCCGCGTGCGGGCACGACCTCGCCACCAAGCACGGCCGCTACGGGGACTACGTCGGCTGCACGAACTACCCGGCCTGCCGTTACCGGCCGGCAAAGCCGGTCACCTCGACGACCGTCGCCTGCCCGGAGTGCCGGACGGGCGAGATCCTCGTCCGCAAGGGGCGCTTCGGTCCGTTCTACGGCTGCTCGAACTACCCCACGTGCCCGAAGAACTTCCGCGCACGCCCGGTGCCGAAGGCGTGCCCGTCGTGCGCGGCCCCCTACCTCCTCGTGAGAGACCGGAAGGCGGGAGCCTTCTACGTCTGCGAGAAGGAGGGGTGCGGCTTCGACGTGCCGGCCGAGGACCTGGAGGCGTACGCCTTCGTCACGAAGGTCCCGGAGGTGGCCGTCGCGGCGGTGGCAGCCGTCGAGGCCGGAGCCGGGAAGGCGAGAAAGCCCGCCGCGAAACGGGCCCGGAAGAGCTGACCTCTCGCGGGGCGCCGGCCGGCGCCCCGCGGGTCCCCGCCGCCGTCAGGGCCGTCTCTGGCCGCACTCCACGCGGATCGACTGGGCGGCGTCGTTTCCGACGGGCGTGTTCTTCAGCTCCTTGTTGTCGCCGTCGAAGGTCGTGGCGCGGCCCTGGTAGTTCGACTGGCTGTAGAGGGTCGCCCGGCAGCCCTCCGGGACCTGGATCGAGCTCGCCGCGCCTGCTCCGATCCGGGTGCGAGAGAGGTCCGGGACGTCGAAACGGAACGTCTCCGACTCGCCGCGAAAGCGACTGTCACGGAAGAGCGTCACGCCCTCGTCCTGCGGGACCGGCACCGGGGAATACCCGGCCGGGGGCCGGTGGCGCGGCTTCCGCCCGCAGTCGACACGCAGGGAGGAAGCGGCGTCGACACCCACTTCCGTGTTCTTCAGCTTCTTGTTGTTCCCGCGGAACGTCGTCGAGCGGCCCCGGTAGCCCGGCTCGGAGAAGAGCGTCACCACGCAGCCGTCCGGGACCTCGATCGAGCTGGCCCTGCGGGCCCCGAAGCGGGTGCGCTCGAGGTCGGGGACGTCCTCGTCGAACATCTGGGACGGACCCGAGAGGTTCGAATCGCGGTAGAGCGTGATTCCGACTCCGCACGCGATGCGGACCGAGCCGACGGAGTCCCGTCCGAGGCGCGTGTTCCCCAGGTCGTTGTCGCGCTCGGTCAGCTCGAGGCTCGCCCCGCGATATCCCGAGCGCTCGAAGAGGACGACGCGGCAGCCGCGGCTCACGTCGACGGAATTCGTCCGACGGGCCCCGAACGGGGTGTCGTTCAGGTCGAAGACGTCGCGGTCGACGACGATCCTCTCGCCCGTGAGCCGGAGGCCCTCGTAGAGGGTCGCCCCGGCGGGCTGGGCGGGGGCGGCGTCGGCCAGAAGGAGCGCGGCGACGAGAAGGGCGGGGCTGAGGATCCGGCGCGTCATCGGGACTTCCTTTCTCGCGGGGCTGCGACGAGGGTAGCGTTCCCGGTGTCGGACATTCAAGCCCGGTGCCGCCGCGGCCGTCTCCTCCGGAGACCGGGTCAGCCGGGCGACAGCGCGCGCAGGACGGTCCGGAACCGGCAGAGGGCGGCCCGCGGGAAGAGGCGATCGATCCCGCCGAGAAGCGGATAGGGGCTCGCGGAGAAGGACAGCTCGTCGAGGAGGAAGCCGGCGTTCGCGACGAGCCGGACGACCTCGGCCGCCGGACGGACGGCGATGTGGTCGGGCTGCTGGAGGCCCGGGACGGCGGCCTTGATCCGCTCGGCCCAGTGGTCGCGGTTCGGCGTGTAGATGCCCAGCGCGCCCCCGGGACCCAGGACGCGAAGAGCCTCGGCGAGGCACGGGCGGAGGACCTCGTCGGTGACGTGCTCGACGAAGTCGGCGAGGAGCAAGGCGTCGAAGGAGCCGTCGCCGAACGGGGCGAGGTCCCGGGCGTCGGCCGCCTCGAATCGGACGTTCGACAGGCCCCGGGCGGCGGCGGCGGCCCGCGCGACGGTGACGGCGGTCTCGGCCGCGTCGATGCCGACGACCTCGGCGACGAGGGGCGCGAAGAAGAACGCGGTGTCGCCGCGGGCCGAGCCGACCTCGAGAAGGCGCATCCCGGCGTGGGGCCGCACGGAGCGCAGGAGCGCCGCGTCCCTCTCGCGGTACTTCCGCGCGTTTCGGAGGAGCCAGTGCGGCCGGTACATGGCCGAGTAATAAGCCTCGTCGTAGACCTCGGCGTTCGGGGCGAAATCGGGACGGGACGTCATCGGCGGCATGGTACGTCCCGGACGGGCGAGCGGCTTCGTACGGCTTCCTACGGGCGGACGGCCCGGATCAGGATCCGGTAACGGAAGGTCGGCCCGACGACGGGGAGGGGCGAGAGCGCCTTCTCGACCCAGCGGACGAGCGGGAAGGGCGAGACGCTCCAGGTCTCGAGCTCGAGAGTGAAGCCGGACTCGGCGAGGAAACGGCGGTACTCGCCCGCACGCCGGACGGCGATGTGCTGGGGGAACTGCTTCAGGAGGAAGTCGTGCGCCTTCATCCGCTCGACGTAGTGCGCCCGGTCGGGCGTGTAGATCCCGAGACGTCCCCCCGGCTTCAGGACCCTCCGGCACTCGCGGAGCATCGCCGCCAGCGTCGGATCGTCGATGTGCTCGACGAGGTCGATCGCCGCCACGGCATCGACGCTCCCGTCCTCGACCGGCGCGAGAGCGGCGACGTCGGCCTCGAGCCAGCGCACGTTCGCGATCCCCAGCCGCGCCCGGGCCGCCTCGGCCATCGCGATCGCCTCCGGGGCCGCGTCGACGCCGACGACCTCCCGTGCGTGCCGCGCGAGGAGGAACGTGACGTCGCCGCGGGCGGACCCGAGCTCGAGGACGAGGTCCGACGGGCGCGGAGCGACGACGCGAAGGACGTCCCGGTCGCGCTCGGCGTACTTGCGGGGCGGGTTCTTGAACCAGTGGTGCGGGTGAAGGCCCTTCCAGTACGCCTCGTCGTAGAGGTCCCTCTCGAACGTCACGCCGCGAGTCTAACGGCCGCGAGAAAGGCGCCGGGCCGGTGCCCCGCGTCACGATCGGCAGGGCGGGGATGTTCCCTACAATCAGCGTCCCATGACAAACCCCCGCGTGACGGTGATCGGAGGCGGCTTCGCCGGCGTCGAGTGCGCGAGCGCTCTCGCGCGCCGGGGGCACCGTGTCCGCCTCGTCGAGATGCGCCCCGCGAGGACGACCGACGCCCACGAGAGCGACCGGCTCGCCGAGATGGTCTGCTCGAACTCCTTCCGGTCGGACAACCCGGGGAACGCCGTCGGCCTCCTCAAGCGCGAGATGGAGCTCCTCGGGTCGCTCGTGATGGAAGAGGCGCGGCGCGCGGCCGTTCCGGCCGGCGACGCCCTCGCGGTGGACCGCGAGCTGTTTGCCCGTGCCGTCACGGCGCGGATCGAAGCCGAGCCGCTCGTCGACCTCGTTCGCGAGGAGGTTGCCCGGCTTCCCGACCCGGGAGACGGCTACGTCGTCGTCGCGACCGGGCCGCTCACGTCCCCCGCCCTCTCCGATTCTCTCCTCGCGGCCCTCGGCGGGAGCCACCTCTACTTCTACGATTCGGTCGCTCCGATCGTGGAGGCGGCCTCGATCGACCACTCGGTCGTCTTCGCTGCGAGCCGCTGGGGGAAGGGGGGCGGGGCCGACTACCTGAACGTCCCACTCTCGCGCGAGGAGTACGAGGCGTTCGTCCGCGAGCTGCTCGCCGGCGAGAAGGTCCCCTTCCACGACTTCGAGAAGGCGGTCTTCTTCGAGGGGTGCCTCCCCATCGAGGCGATGGCCGAACGCGGCATCGAGACGCTCCGGCACGGGCCGATGAAACCGTTCGGCCTGCCCGACCCCCGCACCGGCCGGGAACCGTATGCCGCGGTCCAGCTGCGCCAGGACAACCTGGCGCGGAGCCACTACAACATCGTCGGCTTCCAGACGAAGCTGAAGGTGGGGGAGCAGCGGCGGATCTTCCGGTCGCTCCCGGGCCTCGGCAACGCCGAGTTCGTCCGCTACGGGATGCTCCACCGCAACACCTTCCTGAACGGCCCGGCGCACCTCGACCGGTTCTTTCGGTGGAAGAAGGACCCGCGCGTCTTCTTCGCCGGCCAGATCACCGGCGTCGAGGGGTACCTCGAGTCGGCCGCCACGGGGCTGATGGTCGGCGCGACGCTCGTCCAGCTCCTCGAGGGGCGCGAGCCGCAGCCGCTCCCCTTCTCGACGGCGCTCGGCGCCTTGTCGCGCCACGTCTCGGAGAGCGACGAGGCGCACTACGCCCCGATGAACGTGACCTTCGGCCTGATCGACGACTCGGACGTCCCGCCGATTCGGGACCGGGCGAAGCGCCGGGAGGAGATCGTCCGCCGCGCGCTCGCGTCGGTCGCCGGCTGGACCGGCGAAGCGCTCGGGACGCGATCCCTCCCGATCCCGACCCTGCAAGGAGACCCTCGATGAGACGTGCCGCCGTTCTTGCCGCCCTCCTCTCCCTCGCGCGTCCCCTCGTCGCAGAGGAGCCACCGAAACGCTCCGCCGTCTGGGACGCGAACTGCACCGTCTGTCACGGCGACGACGGGCGCAGCCAGACGGAGGAAGGGAGAAGGAAGAAGGCCAGGAACCTCGCCGACCCGAAGTGGCAGGCGAGCGTCTCCGACGGACGGCTCACCTCCTCGATCCAGCGGGGCCACGACAGGATGCCGGCGTTCGGCCGCAAGCTCTCCGGGGAGCAGGTGAAGGCGCTCGTGGCGGAGATCCGGGCGCTCGTGAAGGCGGGTTCCTGACGGGGCCCGTGACGGCGTGAGTCTCGCGGGGGGCCTCGCGGAGTTCGAGCGGTACCTGTCGGACGAGAGGGCGGTCTCGCCCCACACCCGGAAGGCCTACCTCGACGACGTCGGCCGGTTCCTCGCGTTCCTCGGGCGCTTCGCGGGAACGGAGGCGTCGGAGATCGACGCCTGCGACGTCGACGCCCTCGCCGTCCGGTCGTGGCTCGCCTCCCTGCGGGCGGACGGCCTGGCCCGCAGCTCGATCGTGAGGCGCCTGTCGGCCCTGCGCAGCTTCTTCACGTTCCTCGAGCGGGAGGGGCTCGCCGACGGCAACCCGGCGCGCGGCGTGGCCACCCCGAGAACCGAGAAGCCCCTTCCCGTCACGCTCTCCGTGGCCGAGGCGGCGGCCGTCGTGGAGGCCCCGTCGGCAGGCACGGACCTCGGCCTCAGGGACCGGGCGCTCCTCGAGCTCCTCTACGCCACGGGACTGCGCGTCTCCGAGCTCGTCGGCCTCTCGATGTCGGACGTCGACCTGCCGGGGCGGCAGGTGCGGACGATCGGCAAGGGACGAAAGGAGCGGATCGTCCCGTTCGGCGAGAAGGCAGCGGAGGCGCTCGCGGCCTGGCTGCCGGCGCGGCTTTCCGTCCTGAAAGGCCGCCGGGTGAGGGGCGAGCCCCTCTTCCTGAACGTCCGCGGCGGACGCCTGACGGACCGGAGCGTCCGGCGGGTCCTCCTCCACGCCCTCTCCGCCGCCGACATCTCCCGCCACGCCTCTCCGCACGCCCTCCGCCACTCCTTCGCCACGCACCTCCTCGGCGCCGGGGCCGACCTGAGGACGATCCAGGAGCTTCTCGGGCACGCCTCGCTCGCGACGACCCAGAAGTACACCCACCTCGACGTCGAGAGACTGATGGAGGTCTACCGGAAAGCCCACCCGAAGGCGGAGGAGAAGGGTTGAGGGCGCGGCGGGGCCTCCGGCGCGAGAGAGGCGCGCCACGCCGGCGGTCTCACGTCGCTTCCAGGCTGATCCTCCAGACGTGCTCTCTTCCCTGCGACCGCAGCCGGGTTTCGAAGCGGCCGTCCACCGGAATCACGGGGGCGAAGCCCGCCCCGGAAGGATGGAGCCCCACGACGAAATCGCGGATCCCGAAGCTCAGGCGGACGGAGTCGAAAAAGACCGTTCCCCGGTAGTCCACTTCCTGGAACCCGGGAGCGAGCGGCGGAAGGGAGAATCGAAAGGGCTGGCCGATCAGGACGTCCCGCCCGCCCGACGAGACGACGCCCGTCGGGGAGCGCACCTCGATCCGCAGCCGGAGCTTTCCCGGGATGAGACCGGCGGGGTCGTTTCCGAGCCACTGGCTCAGCAGGAGCCTCGGCCCGAGCGAAGTTTCCGGCGCCTTCTCCCAGCCGCGCATCGCTCGCGGGCCGAGACGCGCCTTGAACAGGTCCAGCATCTGATCGGCCGCAGCAGGAATGGAATCCCAGTACGAGGAGGGTCTCGGCGAGGCGGGACCGTACAGGCCCTGCGTCGAACCGAAGCCATACCGATGCCCGGCAGCCTCGATGAACAGGCGCCTCAGCTGCGACAGCTGCTGTTCCTGGTCGAGCCGGAGGAACAGGTTCTGGACCAGGCAGGCCCGCCTCGATTCGTGGGTCTCGAAGACGTTCCACCAGAACGGGACGTCCAGGACGGCGGCGTCCGGCTTCTCACCGGAGACGGTCGCCGAACAGAGCTGTCCGAAGGCCTTGTCCGGCGGGATCCGCCCGCTCTGCACCAGCCGGATCAGCTCGCCGTATCTCCATCCGTTCCGACTGGTCTCCCCGGACGCCTGCTCGAGCAGATGGAGAAGGAACTCCGGGTCCGTTTCGCGGGCGAGCAGGCTCTCCAGGCTTCTCTGAAATTCCGCGGGAGCGCAGTTGCGCCGGCAGACGGCGAGAGCCGCAGAGCGAACCCGGAACACCGGGTCGGAAAGCGCTTCCTTCAGAACGGCCTCAGGACACAGCCGAGGATCGACACGCAGGAGGAGATGCAGAACGGTCTCCTTCTTCGCGGAGTCCAGGCTGCCGAAGCCGCCCAATAGCGCCTGCAGGGCCGGTGCCCCGAACGCGACGATGAAGTCCTCCGCCTCCTGCAAAGTCAGTCCGTCCCGGCAGCCGCGCGGGCCGCAGGAGAGGAAGAGCGACTGCAGCCGTGCCGGAATACGGCCGGCCGCTTCCTGCTCCACGATCCCGAGAAGGGCAGTCAAGGCGTCCCGGTGCCGCATCGAGGCGGAGAGGACGTTCCTCCGGAGCTCGGCCGGATCGAGGGCGGATGGCCCCGGACCCGAGGGCGGTCCCTTCGCGCCGGCCTGGAGCGGCGCACGCAGGTCGTCGATACGCTCCTGGTCCTCCCGGATGCCGGCTTCCAGCTTCTCGACCAGACGCGCCTTGCCTGTCTGCTCCGCTGGTGTCCCGGGACTCGCCCTGCCGCCGACGGCGACCGTCAGCGCGAGAAGTGTGATTGGCGCCAGATGCACGACCGGGGGCATGCGTCCCATGTTCTCACCCCGGACTGCGCCCGAGGCCCGAGGTGGGCGCAGGTAGACTCTCCGCCAATGAGCGAGACGCCCGCATTCCGGCACACGACCGTCCTCGCCGTCCGCCGGGACGGAGCCGTCGCCCTCGGGAGCGACGGCCAGGTGACGCTCGGGACGACGATCCTCAAGCAGGGGGCCTCGAAGATCCGCCGGCTGGCCGGCGGGACGGTCCTCGCCGGCTTCGCAGGCTCGACCGCCGACGCCTTCACACTCTTCACCCGCTTCGAGCGCAAGCTGGAGGAGTTCAGCGGGCAGCTGGAGCGCGCCGCCATCGAGCTCGCCACCGACTGGCGGACCGAGAAGATGCTCCGGACCCTCGAGGCGCTCCTCGTCGTCGCCGACCGCGAGAAGACGCTCCTCCTGTCGGGGACGGGCGACGTCATCGCCCCCGACGAGGGGATCCTGGCCGTCGGCTCCGGCGGCCCCTACGCCACCGCCGCGGCGCGGGCGCTCTACCGGAACACGGCGATGCCCGCCGGGGAGATCGTCCGGGCCGCGCTGAAGATCGCTTCCGAGATCGACATCTACACCAACGACGCGATCGTCGTGGAGACCCTCCCGTGAGCCGGCCCGCGTCCCCGCGAGACGCGCACCTGCGGGACCTCTCCCCGCGGCGGATCGTCGCCGAGCTCGACCGGCACGTCGTCGGCCAGGGGAAGGCCAAGAAGGCCGTCGCCGTCGCCCTGCGCGACCGGTGGCGGCGGCAGCAGCTTCCGCCGGAGGTCGCGCGCGAGATCACGCCCAAGAACATCCTGATGGTCGGACCGACGGGGGTCGGCAAGACCGAGATCGCCCGCCGGATGGCGCGGCTCGTCGACGCCCCGTTCGTGAAGGTGGAGGCGTCGAAGTTCACCGAGGTCGGTTACGTCGGCCGCGACGTCGAGTCGATCGCCCGCGACCTCGTCGAGGCGGCCGTGCGGCTCGTGAAGGACGAGAGGCGCGAGAGGGTCAGCGACAGGGCGCAGGCGGCGGCCGAGGAGAAGCTCGTCGACCTCCTCGCGAAGGAGGTCGACCCGGCGGGCT
>CALBDV010000011.1 GCA_937927565.1 uncultured Holophagales bacterium | reverse complement strand
GACCGCCCGGGCCTCGTCCACCGCCTCGACAAGGACACCTCCGGCGTCCTCGTCGTCGCCAAGAACGAGGCCTCGCATGCCGGCATGGCAAAGGCGATGAAGGCCCGCACGCTCGTGAAGGAGTACCTCGCGGTCGTCTACGGCCGGACCGCCGTCACGAAGGGCAGGGTCGACCTGCGCATCCTCCGCGACCCGCACGATCGCAAGCGCATGACGACGTCGAAGACCGAGGGGCGCGAGTCGACGACGCTCTACGAGCGCCTCGGTGAGTCGACGGGAGACAGGGCCGGCCTCTCTCTCCTCCTCTGTACCCTCGTCACCGGCAGGACCCACCAGATCCGTGTGCACCTGAAGGCGATCCACCACCCCATCGTCGGCGACGCCACCTACGGTTCGCCGCGCTGGAAGGGAATAGCCGATCCCGCGCTTCAGGCCGCCAGCCGCGATTTTCCTCGCCAGGCCCTCCACGCCCGCCGGCTCGCCTTCGACCACCCGGTCACGCACCAGCGCGTCGACGCCGTCGCGCCGATCCCGGCCGACATCGCGGCGCTGCTCGCGGTGGCGGGGCTGGCGGCGCCGGTCTCGTGAAACGGGCCTTCCGGCCCGGCCGTTCCGGCACGTCTCGAGTCCCGGGTCCGGCGTAGACTTTCCAGCGAGCGGCTTCCCCGGATCCCGCGAGAGTTGACGCGAAGGAGAAGCGATGAAGCGTCCTGTCCTGTCGCTCGGCATCGTCTCGCTCCTTGCCACGGGCGGCCTCCTCCACGGAGAGGGGGGCATCCACCGCTTCGAGGTCGACGCGAAGACCGTCGGGGCCCGCTACACGATCGAGGTCGTCGTGCCGACCGGGGCCCCGGCGAGCGGCTCGAAGTACCCGGCGATCTACTGCACCGACTGGTTCGTTCTCTCCGACTACCTGAAGGCGCTCCCCCGGCTCATGGACATGGGGCGACTGACGGAGCCCTTTGTCCTCGTCGGGATCTCGCAACCGGGGAGCACGGACGAATGGGCCACGGCGAGGACGAGGGACTTCACGCCGGCCCGCCCCACGGACGAGTACTCGAAAAGGAATACTTACCCGAGAGCCGCCGAGCTCGCAGGCGGGTCCTCGCGGTTCGTCGCGTTCCTGCGGGACGAGCTCATCCCGCGCATCGAATCGGGATATCCCGTCGACCCCGCGCGCCGAGGGTTCTTGGGCTACTCGCTCGGCGGGCTACTGGGCGTCCAGATCCTCGCCAGGGAGCCGCAGCTCTTCAGCTACTACCTGATCGGTAGCCCTTCGGTCTGGTTCAACGACTACGGCCTCGCCCGCGAGCTCGAGGGAGTCCCCGCGAAGCGGCTGGAGGCTGTGAGGCGCCTCTACCTGTCCGTCGGGGAGGACGAGTCCTGGGAGATGCTCAAGGGGTATGGGCTCGTTCGGGACGGTCTGGCGCGGGCCGGGCTCCACGCGCCCAGGGCGAAAATGGAAATCATCGCGGAGGCCGGGCACGTTGGCGGCATGCCCATTTCGCTCTACAACGGTCTTCGCTTTCTCTTCCGGGGGAAGTGAGCGGTTCCGCGACCGCCGAATGGTTGCGGAGCACACTCTCCCCGGGACCGTCAGCCCCATCGCCGCACCGAGGGCCGCCGGGAGAGAAGAACGCGATGCGGACCATCGGTCCGCATGCGGTACGCGGACGCTGACACGCTCCGTCCGTCGCGACTGCCCCTTCAGGTTTCGGCGACGCGCGTCCACTCCCTCCGCGAGCGGTCGACGCAGTCCTCGATGGAGAGGCCGCCGAACCAGTTGCCGAGGACGGCGAGCCTCTTCCCCGCCGAGAGGCGGTCGATCTCCTCGACGATCCTCTCGTGCCCGAGCGAGGGCGACGGCAGGGTCGTACGCTTCTCCGCGACGTCCTCGAGGTCCTCCCGCCGCAGCCCGAGGACCGCCGTCACGCGAGCAAGCCGCTCCTCGGGTGCGAGGCCCGGCTTGAAGTGGAACGCGAACGAGCGCCACTCGGCGTCGGGCACCGAGTCGCGCGTCACCGCGGAGTGGAAGACGTCCTTCCGCGGCACGAGGAACATCGAAACCGGCAGCTTGCTCACCTTCGAGGCTTGCACCGCGAAAGCGAGCGTCTCGACCACCGTGTCCTTCACGCGCGAGACCTGGGCTGCAAGGTCGGGCGCGGCCCCGCCGAGGACCGCCGCCGCGGCGGACGGGGGCGTGGCAACAGCCGCGACGCCCGCCTCGTGCCGCTCGCCGTCGTCCGTCACGACGGCCCAACCCGGGCCGTCCGCCGAGAGGCTCACCGCCGTCCGCCCTGTCGCGACCTCGACGCCCGGCTGCCGGCCGAGCGCGTCCGTCACGGACTGCAGGCCCCCGCGGAGCGTGAAGCTGCGCGGGAAGTCCTTCCGGCGCGTGTCGCGCATCTTGAAGAGCATCCCGGCCGGGAAGGCGTCGGCGCTCTGCGACGGAACGGCCGAGAGCATCGGCCCGAGGACCTTCGCGTAGTTCCGCTTCCCCACGATGCTCGAATAGAACTCCTCGACCGTCTTCCCGTCCTTCTTCGCCCCGATCATCCGCGGCAGGCTCGTCGCCGCCTCGAACCACCCGAAGAGCCGCAGCATCACGCCGAGGTTCGAGCCGGGGACGAGCTCGTCGCCCTCGAGGAAGCGCAGGTGCGTCTTCGCCCGCTGGAGCACTTCGCCGCGCAGCCCGCAGGCATCGATCAGCCCGGTGAATCCGACGTAGGAGTTGTAGCAGGTGTGCGCGCCCAGCTCGAACCAGTAGCCGCCGGCCATCCTGTGAGTCGAGAGACAGCCGCCCGGCTTTCCGGAACGCTCGAGGACGAGGACGGACCGTCCTGCCCGGGCGGCCTCGAAGGCGAACGTCAGCCCGCTGATTCCGCCCCCGACGACGACGACGTCATGCTTGCTCATACGCTGCGGAGATTCGCACGAGTCGCGGCATCGAGCGAGGAACCTTCTTCACGCAATGCTCGTACGTTCTCTCGAGTGCCCGCTGCGCGGAGCGTTCTCGAGTACGAATCCGCTCCTGAGACGGAAGGAGTCTTCTTCATGAGGTTCCCTGGGAGGCTCACGGTCATTGCTCTCCTCCTCCTGGTGACTCGGGGCGCCCACTCCCAGTCCTTCCTCGACTGGAACGGCCTCAGAGCCGGACCGCACAAGGTCGGATTCCGGGCCGTCGCCACGACCGATGCGACCCGGACCTGGCAGACCCCGCTCGACTATCGGGGCCGGCCCCGGCCGGATTTCGGCAACCGGCCCATTCAGGTCTCGATCTGGTACCCCGCAGAAGCCTCTTCCGTCGCCAGCTCGATGACCTATGGCGACTACGTCGACCTCCTCGCCTGGGAGATCGGGCCGGCGAAGACCGGAGCGGGAGCAGGAAGGACGGCTCGCGAGCAGTTCCAGCGCATGTCCGGCCTTCCCGTGACGGCCGAGGCCATCGTCGAGTTCGAGAAGCTCTACGGCGCCAGGGTCCGGGCCATCCGAGACGCCAAGCCCGCACCGGGCAGGTTCCCCGTTCTCATCAGTGCGCCCGGACAGGGCTACCCCGCTTTCGACAATTCCGTGATGGCCGAGTTCCTCGCGAGCCACGGGTTCGTCGTCATCGCCTCCCCCTCGATGGGACCGGACGGCCGGGACATGCCGGACAGCTCGCTCGCGATCGACGCGGAGACGAGAGACCTCGAGTTCCTGGCGGGATTCGTCCAGGCGCTCCCGCAGGCGGACCCGGACCGCATCGCCGCCATCGGCTTCAGTCTCGGCGGTGCCCCCGCCGCGCTCTTCGCACTCCGGAACGCGCGCGTGAAGGCCCTCGTCAGTCTCGACGGGGTTCTGCGAGACGACCGGTACCTGAAGACCCTCTCGGCTTTTCCGGGTTTTCGGCCCGAGCAGCTGCGGGCCGCGCTCCTCTGGATCGCCTGCTCACCGAAGAACTCCCTGCCCGGCTTCGGAGAAGGCAGCTTCCCGGAGGCGGCCCGCTACGCCGACCTGACGAAGGCGGTCTTCACGGGCCTCCTCCACCACGACTTCTCCTCCATGTCGAGCCTGCAGAGGCGCCGGGCCCAGGACGCCGGAAAGGACTGGTCCTCGGCCACCGTCGGCTACGAAGCGGCCTGCCGCCTCATCCTCGCATTCCTCGAAAGCCGCCTGAAGGGCGCGGAGCGAAGGCTCGACGAGGAGCCGGAGACTGTCGTCAAGGTCACGGCGCGGCGAGCCCGGAAGGCCCCTCCCGCTCCGGCCGACTTCCGCGAGGTGGCGAAGGCGGAGGGCTTCGGAGCGGCGGCCTCACTGCTCCAGACCGTCCGGAACGAGGCCCCGGAGGCGCTCCCCTCCTTCGAGGAGCCCCTGGTTCTCCTCGGATACGAGACCCTGGCCGCCGGGGACACGAATCTTGCCATCGAGGCCTTCCGACTGACCGTGGAGACCTTCCCCGATTCGATCGACGGCTCCTGGGGTCTGGGGAAAGCCTCCCTGGCGGCCGGCTTCCTCGACGAGGCGG
>CALBDV010000010.1 GCA_937927565.1 uncultured Holophagales bacterium | reverse complement strand
TTCAGCTGCGCGACGATTCCCGGATCCGCGCGGAAGCCCTTTTTCATCATCTCGAGGACCACGGCCTGCCCTCCGTGCGGGGTATGCTAGCCGAAAGGACCGACCGGCACGGGGGTGTTACGAATGGGGACATCTCGATCTGGTGACGGCCCGTGGCCGTTCGGCCCGAGGGAGGGACAAGTCCATGAATGAAGAGCTCTTGCGCCGGCCAGGCGGGTCCCGGCCCGAGACTTGCGAGGGTGCAGCTGCGATGTTCTCGGTGCGTCCCTCCTCCCGCCCCTGTTGCCGCTCCCCGCGGCGGGGCGTTTCGCTCGTCGAGCTGCTCGTCGTTCTGGCGATCATGCTGCTGATCTTCGCCATAGGCGGGGTCCTGATCGGTCCGCCGCTCCGGAAGGCCCGAATCGCGGCCGCCGCCAACGAGCTGACGGTCCTCGCCCAGAGGGCCGCCATCGAAGCGCGGACCCAGCGGGGCGGGCAGGGGCTCTTCATCTTCCTGAGAGCCACTCCCGGCACCCGGGTCTTCGAGCTGATCGCGGACACGGGTGGAGGCGGGGGAGGCAACGGCGTGTTCGCCGACCCCGGCAGCGGGACGGCTCCCGACTCGATCATCACGGCCATCCAGCCGGTCCGCCTGCCCGAGGGAATCGTCTTCACAGACCTGCCGGCTCCCTACGACAACTGCTGGTCCAACTGGGCCGCGAGCGGCACCAACTACGTCCTGGGCCTCGACTTCCAGGGGCGGACGGTCGGGCCGGGCGCGATGGGAGTCGACGCCTTCGGGACCGCCATCGGGATCCCCGGCCGCCAGATCGCCGGCCCCGCTTCCGTCAATCTCACTCATGCCGACATGGTCTCGGGGGCCGTCACTCCGATGGTCGTCCACCGCGTGACGATCGGAACGGTCTGGGGCGTTCGCCATACCCGCCTCGTCCAGGACGGAACCGTCTGGAGGGAGTTCTGACCATGAAGGTGCCTCGTTCTCTCCGTTCCCGCCGCGGCTCCAGCTTCATCGAGATCCTCGTCTCCCTGGCGCTCCTGGCGATCGTGATGGTGGGGATTCTCCAGATGTTCACCCTGTCCCTCCTCACGAACTTCGGCTCCGCGGCGCGAACCGATCTCCTCTACAAGGCCCAGCAGGTCGTCGAGAACCTTCGGCTCATCTACTACCTCCAGAACCCGGATGGAGACGGCAATGACGCGGTTCGAGCGGCTGCGGGAGTTCCGGTGAACCTGGTCGCCACGGCCACCCCGATCTACCTCCCGTACGACTCCCAGGGGGCAGACCTCTCGGACTGCACGGCCGACGACCCGGACACGGACCTGACCTGGTCCCACTGGGGTCCGTGCGGCTTCAACATCGTCGAGGCGGAGAAGCTTCCCTACCGGCTCTCGTATACCGTCGAGGCGCGCGGACCGGACAACTGGCTCGTCACGGTGACGGCAGCCCCGGTCGACAACCCGGACCTCGTCGGCACGGCCCCGGCCGTCACGGACACCGCCAATCCTCGCCGCTTTTTCGGTCCCGGCAGCAAGCTGAAGATCGTCACCTACTCGGCCATGATCGAGAACTAGACCATGAAGACGAGACGTTCCCGCGGCTTCACCCTCATCGAAGCGCTCGTTTCGGTTCTCATCCTGACGGTGGTGATGGTCGTCGCCCTCACCCTCCTCGTGTCGATGCGCTCCTTCGCGGCGAAGCAGCAGGCGTTCACCGCACCCCGCCAGTCGGCCCGCAGCGCCGTCGACTACCTGGGGTTCTTCCTGGCCGGCGCCACGGACCTGAACGTCGAGGCGGGGAATCCGAATGCGCTCGTCATGTGGACCACCTTCGGCGTCGCAGGGACGCCCCGCCAGGCCTCGTACAACAACCTGACCGCGGCCGAGGCGGCGGCCGGCTACGGGGACGAGGGAACCGACATCATCAGCCTGGCCATCGCGACGAATCCGATCCGCATCCCGATCGTCGTTCCGCCTCCCGGCCCGTGGACCGGCAACACCGCCAGCGTCGGTACGGCGATTCTCAACTTCAGCGCCGGGTGCGGGCTGGCCGTCGACAACGACGTCCGCAACCTCGCCCTCTTCAAGCAGGTCACGGGAGCCACGTCGGCCGGCGGAACCGACGTCAGCGGTCTCCTGACGGTGTCGGATCGCATAGGCCGCTGGCGCTACCTGCGGATCACGGAGTACGTCAGCAGCGAGTGCATCAAGATGACCGGTACCGATCCGACCCGAGAGGTGATCACCATCAACTTCACCCCCGGAGACGAGGACCAGGTCAACCCCCCGGGCGGCTGGCGGAACGATCTCGTCGATGAGCCGCTGACCCTGAACGCCGGGATCGAATACACCTCCTTCCGGGTGAAGAACGGAGCCCTCGAGCAGAAGACGACGGGGTTCGACGGATCCGGCCGCTATTCGCCCGGGTTCTTCAACCCGGACTGCGACGGAGACACCGTAGGGGGCAGCTGCCCGTCGATCGGCTTCACGCCCGTCGTCGAGAACGTCGAGGACCTGCAGATCGCGTACATCTTCCGGGACGGCACGATCTGGAACTCCCTCGGCACCCCCGCCACCAAGCCCGGCGCCATACCGGGCCAGATCGCGACCCTGACCGCAATTCCCGGTGCCACCGACATCTCGAACGTCCGGGCGCTTCGCGTCTCGGTCATCGCGCGGTCGAATCCGCTCGACATCGGGGCCCGGCAGCTCTCCGCCGGTCCGCCTCCGACGCCCGCTCCGACTCCGGTGGCGGACACGCGGCGGGTCGGCCTCTACCGGAGGCCCGCGCTGGAAGACCACCCGGAAGGCAACCTCGACACGATCGCGACCGGCGTGTTCGATCGATACCGGCTTACGACGACGCTGGTTCTCAGGAACCGGGTGCTGGGGTTCTGACGATGCGCGGAAGACGAATCACCAGGACGGGAGCCGAGCGGGGCGGCGCCCTCATCATCGTGCTCCTCGTCGTCCTCGTCCTGACCATCATCGGGATCGCCGTTTCCTATTTCACCCAGCTCGAGGACCAGTCGTCCGGAAACATCCGCCTCGCCAAGACGGCCTTCTACGCCGCCGAGACGGGCCTGCGGACCGGCGAGGTCGAGCTGACCCAGGCGAGCGAGCTGGGCACGGGGGTATCCGACTTTTTCCGGACCGTCGGAACGAACATCTCCCTGCCGGGCGGCGGGGCTCCCGGAATCCCGTTGGAGTATGAAGGTGCCACCTTCGATCAGGTCCTGATTCGGGCGGCAACAGGGACGAGAGACGTGTCCACCTTCACGCTCTACGTCCGCAACAACGTCGAGGACCCCGGCAACTCCGCGAGTCCGCCCCTCGACACCGACAACATCGTCAACCTGATCTCGGTCGGGCAGGTCTGGGCCTCTGACGGCGCAGGCGCCCGCACGGTTCCCGCCCGGCTCCTGGCGACGAAGATCCTCGAGGAGCAGATCCGCTTCGGGAAGCCGGGCGAGAGCGTCGCCCCCCAGGAAGGCGTCAACGAGAGCGGAACCAACACCGGGCAGATCGGAAAATGAAGACCATGAAGACTCGGGCGACACGGCTCCAGGAGGGCGCTATGAAGACTTGGAAGTTCTACCAAAGGCTCGCAGCGGCGGTGCAGATTCCGCTGCTCGTCCTGGGAGGGCCCCTGGCCGCGGCGCCGATCGAGAAATACGACCCCATCCAGCAGATCGCCGTCCAGGCCGTCGACGCGAACCTGCTGATCGTCCTGGACCGGTCCGGGTCGATGGCCCGCGACAAGTACGGGAACGGGTTCATTCGCCTTGGCAGGGCAGGCGACTGGTTCACGGCCGACGATTTCTTCGGCTCCTACGCCAACGATAACCCCGATATCAACGGGCCAGCGGTCAGCTTCGCGGGAATCCCCTACGGTTCGCCGATGATCGACACGTACGGGATGCCGCCGCTCAGGAACCCGAGTGACGGCTACGCCCTTCCGGGCGGAATCCTTCCTGCCCCCATCACGGGTGAGAACGCCACCGGGAAGCTCCGCTGGAAGGCGGCCGAGCCCGTCGAGTGCGAAGTCGGGAGCGGGCTCTACGCCTACTACTACACGGGGAACATTCTGGGGACGAACATCGATCCGGGTTTGCCGGGGGCCCCGGTTCCCATGGCCCACCGTCTCGATCCCACCGTCAATTTCTCGCCCTGGACGAGCGCTTCGCTGCCGGCGGGCGTCGGAACGCTGGATGGTTCCGGCTACGCCGACGCCTTCACCGTCCGGTGGCAGGGCGAGGTCGTGGCCCCGGAGACGGGGAGCTACGAGCTGGGGTTTACGAGCGCGGACGGCGTGCGGGTCTGGTGGAACGGCGCCCTTCTCTTCGACGGCTGGGCCGGCTGGGAGGCCGACAGCGGCCCCTACGAATTCAGCTTCGTTCCCGGCAGCACGCTCGACCTCGTCAAGTGCGCCACCTACCGTATCGAGATCGAGTACTACCAGAACGGTCTCGATACCCTCGACAGGTCTGCTGCGGTGCTTTCCTGGGTGACGCCCGGAGCCCCGGGCTTCGTCCCCATCGCCAGCGAGTATCTCGTTCCCGAGATCCAGGCCGTTTCCGTCGCCACGCCGACGCCGACGGTGACCAGCACGCCGACGAACACGCCGACGCCGACGATCACCAACACGCCGACGAACACGCCGACCCGGACGTACACGCCGACCCGGACGCACACGGCGACGAGAACTCCGACGAACACCCCGACGATTACGCCGACACCGTCCCGTACGCCGACCTCGACGATCACGCCGACGCCGTCGCGCACGCCGACGCGGACGCGGACGTACACCCGGACGCCGACGGGCTCGCCGACGGCGACG
>CALBDV010000009.1 GCA_937927565.1 uncultured Holophagales bacterium | reverse complement strand
AGGTCGACGTCGTCCTGCGGGTGCTCGATCCGCACCCCCATCGCGAACGCCTTCGCCGACATGGCGACGCCCCGCGCGAGGAGCCGCTCGACCGTGTCTCGCGCCGAGTGGCCGAGGGCGAAGATCGCCGCGTCGCACGGCACCTCCTCGCCGCCCTCGAGGAGGAGGGCGCGGAGCGGGCCGTCCTCGCCGTCGCGAATCACGTCGGTGACCTTCGCCCGGTAGCGCATCTCGGCGCCGTGGTCGAGGAGGTGCTTCCGGATGTTCCGGAGGACGACGACGAGGCGGTCGGTCCCGATGTGCGGCTTGCCGTCGTAGAGGATCGTTTCGGGGGCGCCGAAGCGGTGGAGCGTCTCGAGGACGACGGCGATCTTGTCGTGCCGCTTGCCGCACGTCAGCTTCCCGTCGCTGAACGTCCCCGCGCCCCCTTCGCCGAACTGGACGTTCGAGTCGGGGTCGAAGTCGCCCGACTTCCAGAACCGCATCACCCTCCGGTAGCGCTCCTCGGCCGCGTCCCCCCGCTCGAGGACGACGAGGGAGACGCCCGCGTCGGCCAGGGCGAGCGCCGCGAAGAGGCCGGCCGGTCCGGTGCCGACGACGGCGACGCGCGCCGTTCGCTCGAGGGGCGGGAGGAGAAGCTCGGGAGCGCGCGGCGGCGGTGCAGGCTCCAGTGCGAGAGGCGGCTGGGGCGAGGCGCGGTGCCCGGCGGGGAGTGTCAGCTCGACGGCGTACTCGTAGACGAGGTCGGGCCTCTTGCGTGCGTCGAGCGAGCGGCGGACGACGACCACCTCCGAGACCGCGTCGGGCGAAAGGCCGAGGAGGCGGGCGACGAGAGCCTCGTCCGGCGCCTCCGGGGCGCGAACCCTGACGCCCGAGAGGCGGTATCGCGACACGATGGGTATTCTAGGGAGATGGCAGACGGCCCCCAAGAGACCGAGGTGAAGTTCCGGGTCGAAGCGCGCGAGGCCCTCGAAGAGCGCCTCCGGGCGCTCGGCGCCACTCACGAAGAAGTCGAGAACGAGGTCAACGTCCTCCTCGACGACGACGAGATGTCCCTGCGCGTCAGCGGCCGGGCGCTGAGGGTCCGGACGGTGGACGGCCTCGGCCTCCTCACCTTCAAGGGGCCGGCGTCGTTCGAAGGGGGGATGAAGTCGCGGCTCGAGCTGGAGAGCTGCGTCGACGACCCGGGCGCCGTCCTCGCCCTCTTCGACGGTCTCGGGTACCGGCCCCGCTTCCGCTACGAGAAACGGCGGACGACGTGGCGCTTCGACGATCCCGCGCGGCCGCTCGTCGTCGTCGACGAGACGCCCCTCGGCCTCTTCGCCGAGATCGAGGGGGGCGCCGACGCCATCCTCGCCCTGGCGGCGGAGCTGGGCGTTCCCGAGAGCGACTTCCTGCACGCCTCGTACTGGGGCCTCTGGCAGGCGGCCCGCGAAGTCGACCCCGGCCTTCCCCACGACATGCTCTTCCCGCGATGAAGGCGCTCGTCCCGGCGGCGGGCTTTGGCACGCGCTTCCGCCCCGCCACGCTCACGACGCCCAAGCCGCTCCTCCCGCTCCTCGGCGTCCCGATCCTCGTTCGCCTCTTCCGCCACCTGCGGGCACAGGGGGTGACGTCGGCCGTCGTGAACGCCCACCACCTCGCCGAGGAGCTGATGTCGGCCGTCGGCGTCTCGTGCGAGGGGATTCCCGTCGCCTGGTCGCCGGAGGAACCGATTCTCGGAACGGCCGGAGCGATTCGCCGGGCGGCCGAGCGGGGTCTCCTCGGGGACGAGCCGTTCCTCGTCGTCAACGGCGACCTCTTCACGACGCTTCCGTTCGCCCCGCTGCGCGCGGCGTTCGAATCGCCCGGCGTCGTCTCCGCTCTCGGCGTCCTTCCCCACGCGGTACCGGGAGAGACCGCGCTCTGGGGCGACGCGGCAGGCCGCCTCGCCTCTCTCGGCAGCGAGCGCCCCTTCCCGGACGCGACGGGCCCGTGGCTCTTCACCGGCCTCCAGCTCGCAGCGCCCGCGCTCGTCGACCGGATCCCGCCCGGCGTCTCGGAGCTCGCGCGCGACGTTCTCCGTCCCTCGACGGAGAAACGGGACGGCGCCTTCGCGCTCGTCCCGTACCGCGTCCCCGAAGACGGCCTGTGGTTCGACCTCGGCTCACCGGCGAAGCTCGCGGCGGCCGAGGCGGCGATCGCCGCGACGGGCCTCACCTGAAGCAGTTCGGCCTCACCAGGTGCGGAGCCAGGTCCCGCGAGAGGCGACCCACTCGTAGATCCCGATCGTCGCGCTCCCCGGAGTGAGGCGGACGAGCGCCTGCCGGCTCTTCCCGTCGCCGAGCCAGACCGAACCGGGTGAGCAGTCTCCGACCGGCGAGAAGCTCGCGATGTCGGAGCGGCCGAAGCGGATCGGGTCGGAGAGATCGCCGACCGGGTTCCCCTTCGGGTCCCGCGCGAGGAACCCGGGAATGAAGCCGACGGTCACCGTCGGCCACCGGCTCTTCACCGAGACGGGGCCGAAGACGAGCGGGTCGACGCCGCTGTCGATGTCGTCGTTGCGCACGCCGTCGCCGTCCCCGTCGTCGTGGATCTCGAGCCTCAGGTCGCCGTCTCGTGCGATCCACTTCACGCCGGAGTAGGCGTTCCGGAAGAGCGCCCGGCTCCGCGCCTGCGAGAAGACCGAGGCAATCTCGTGCGAGGCGGCGCGCAGGGAGGTCATGCCCGCGAACGCGTGGACGGCCGCGGAGGTGAGGCCGGCGGTGAGCGAGAGGATCGCGAGCGTCGTCAGGAGCTCGAAGAGGGTGACCCCGCGGGCGGGGCGGTGGGAGCGGAGCACGTCGTCACCTGTCGTCGGGATGGCTCTCGAAGCGGACGCGGGCCGGGAGGTCGCCCTCCCGGCCCGCGCGGCGTCCTACTTGACCGCCTTCTCCGCGGTGGGGGCGGCGGGCTTCGCCTTCGCCTTGGGCGCCGCCTTGGCGGCGGTCCCCTTCGAGGAGAGCTTCTCGGTCAGCGTCGTCGGGCCCGAGACCGAGACGTACGGCTTGATGAGCGAGAACATCTTCTCGCCGATCCCCGCCACCTCCATCAGATCCTCGGCGCGCTTGAAGGGGCCGTTCTTCTCGCGGTGAGCGACGATCTTCCCGGCGAGCGAGGGGCCGACGCGCGGCAGGCGGGCGAGCTCGTCGGTGGAGGCCTGGTTCACGTTGACGGTCTTCTTCGCGGTTGCGGGCGCGGCGGCGGGCGCGGCGGTGGCGTTGTCGGCAGCGGGCGCGGAGGTGGCCGTGGCGAGAAGGGCGACGAGGCCGAGGGCGAGGGCGAACGTGCGGGCAGCGTTACGAGCGAACATGGTGTTCTCCTTCTTTCGTTTCGGTGGGATTGCCCCGGATCGGGGCGTTGCGTTCGGGGCTTCGGTCGGTTTGTCTCTGCCTTCGTGCGGGCGGTCGCGGCCGGTTACGGTCTCTTCGTCATCCAGGCTCTCCTCTCGTTCCGGCTTTCGTTCGGTGTTGCCATGGGTGTCGCAACGCGGGTGCCGGAGGGTGTCGATGGACACTAAATATCTGTTTACAAGCGGCTTAGGCGTAATCGAGGACGTCGCTGCCCCGATGGGCCGACAGGATTCCCTGACGACCCTGATCCGATCCGGCCGCTCGCGGCCGCTCTCCGCGCGGTTCGCGGAAGCCCTGGACGTTTTCGGGTGGGGGTGACAGAAACTCCTGTCGTTCAGCCTTCCCAACCGGGGCGCCCCGTCCGCGCGCTAAGATTCAGACGGTCTCGTACGTGCGGAGGTTAGGAGTGTCGACCGGGTTCCGGTTCATGGGGTGGGAAGTGGCCGCACGCAGCGGCGGCGCGGGGAGTTGCCTGTGATCCGGCGGGGCCGTCCCGTGCTCCACCTCCTCGAGAGCGACCCGTGGAGGCGCGAAAGCCTCGTCGCCTTCCTCACGGGGGAGGGCTTCGACGTCGGAACGGAAGATGCCGAGGGAGCGCCCGATCCGGAGTTCATCCTCGTGGGTCTCGGCGACGAACCTGGCTCCCCGACGACGCGCATCGAGCGAATCCGGGCCCGCCATCCCGAGGCGAAGGTCGTCGCCTTCGTCCGGGAGGTGAACGCGCGCACGACGTTCCCCTGCCTGATGGCCGGTGTGAAGGGGATCCTCCCGCACTCGGCCGGGGCGGGCGAGCTCCGGCACGCGATCCGCTGCATCCGCGAGGGGTCGCTCTGGACGCCGCGAGCCGTCCTCTCCGAATGGGTCGAGCGCGTCGCCCGGCTCGGCCTTTCCGCCGGCAACGCCTTCACGCGCTCCGAGCAGAGGGTGCTCGAAGCCGTCCGCGAGGAGCTCTCGAACAAGGACATCGCCCGCCGCCTCGGTGTGACCGAGGCCACGGTGAAGTTCCATGTCGGAAAGCTCCTGAAGAAGACCGGCGCCGCGGACCGCCACGAGCTCGCCCGGTTCGCGAGCGAGACGCTCCCGGTGCTTTCCGGCGCCGACCCGGCCTAGACCAAGGTCTAGTAGTCGCTCGACCCCGGGCGAATCTCCATCTCAACCATTCTCTGCGCCCTTCTAGACCGGAAGAGCGTGGTCTGCCCGGCGATCTGGAGACATATTCTCTTCAGTCCCGGAGGCCCGGAGCCTCGCACTCCTCCAAAGGGACTCTCACTCCTCCGCACGGGGCGGTTGCGC
>CALBDV010000008.1 GCA_937927565.1 uncultured Holophagales bacterium | reverse complement strand
AGGTGGCAAAGTGAAAGCTGTCTTCCTGCGGCCGCTGGAGGCAGAGGACAAGGAAGTTGGTCTTCGGACTGCCCTCCTTGCGGAGGCAGCTGATGGCCTGGGGAGGAAATTCAAGGTTGACCCTCTAGCGTTTCTCTTGCTACCCCGCGCAACGTTCTCCTACTGGGTAAGTGAAGGGATTCGGAGCAGCTTTGCTCAGATAACCCCCTTCGACACTGAGATCCGTTCGGCCCTGTCGGGAGGAAAGACACTAGACGACTTCCGGTGGGTTCGCGCGGCTTGGGAGCTTCACGGGGACTCTTCGGGTCAGTGGCCCGGGTTCGCCAAGGGAGGAAGGCACTCCCTTTTCTATGCAGACGTCTACCTGAGGCTGGACTGGCGGGCTTCGGCCCGTGCGTTGAAGGCTTACCTTGTCGAGTACCGAGAGCGGCGCGGCTGGTCACCCAACTGGACCGCTGAGCTTCATGGCGCAGAACACTACCTACGACCAGGACTCACCTGGCCGCGCAGAACGAAGAGCGGCATCTCATTTCGTGTAATGCCAGCAGGCTGTGTCTTCGCGGACAAGGGGCCCGCGGCGTTCGTGCAGTCCGACAGAGGGCCCGGGCTGCTATCTCTACTGGCGATGACTACAAGTCGGGCCTTCGCGGCCTTTGTTGCGCTCCAGCTTGCCGCTGGAGATGCAGTCCCCGGAGGCGGTGTCGCTCATTCGTTTGAGGTCGGCGTCATTCAGCGGACCCCGGTCCCGAGCCTCACCTCCGTAGACGAGTCCATCCTCGCGGGTCTCTCCCGCCGCGCTTGGTCTCTAAAGCGTTCCCTCGATACCCGCACCGAGAACTCCCACGCCTTCTGCATCCCTGCCCTCCTCCAGTCCCCCGCTGGCATCATCGCCGGCCGTGCGGCCGCCTGGGCCGACCGCGTCCGCACCTTCGACACAGAGCTTGGCGCCATCCAGGCCGAGATCGACGACCGTTGCTTCGCGCTCTACGGCATCAACGACGACGACCGGAAGGCCATCACCGAGGGCTTCGGGGGAAGTGCCGCGACCCAGCCCAACGACGAGGCCGCCCCAGCCGCTGAACCCGACTCCACATCCGCTTCCGACGACGACTCTGACGACTCCGACGAATTTACCGTTGCCGACGCCACCGGCCTCACCGCCGACCTCCTCTCCTGGTCCATCGGCGTCGCCGCCGGCCGTTTCGACGTCCGCCTCGCCACCGGCGAGCGCGCCCTCCCGCCTGAGCCTGACCCATTCGACCCGCTCCCTGTCTGCTCGCCCGGGATGCTCACCGGCGCGGACGGCCTCCCTTGTGCCACGCCGCCCTCCGGCTACCCGATCGACTTCCCGCAGGACGGCGTCCTCCTCGACGACCCGGGCCATCCGCGCGACCTCAGCGCTTCCGCCCGGGCGGTCTTCGACGTCGTCTTTGGCGGCGACGCGGACGCGCGCTGGCAGGA
>CALBDV010000007.1 GCA_937927565.1 uncultured Holophagales bacterium | reverse complement strand
TAGCTCGAGACGAGGACGCTCCGGTTCGCCTTCGCGAACAGCTCCCGCGCCACCACCGCCGTCTCGCGGCTCCGGCTGCCCGGCATCTCCGGGCCGGTCCAGACGAGCTCCACGCGGTCCGACGTCTTCTCCCGCAGCTTCCGCTCCGCGGCCACGGCGCGGAGCAGCTCGGCGACGTGCGCAGGCGGAAGGCCGGCGTCGTGGAGGCGGTTCAGCTCGACGAGGGCGGCCGCGACGTCGACGTTCGGGAGGTGCCGCGAAACGCCGCTCGCGCCGTACGGCCCCGAGAGGCGGCCCGCGGCCAGCGCGCCCGCGAGCGCGTCGAGCCCCGGCCGCGAGAGCCCTTCCCACGGCCCCTTCACGCGTCGTCCTCGCCGAAGAGCTCGGCTCCCCCGCCGAGCACCGTCGGCACGACGAGCGCCCGGTCGAGGAAGTCGTTCCGGTTCTCGCAGCTCGGCTCGGGAACGAGGAGGCAACCGTGGCAGGCGGCCCCCGCGAGGAAACGTTCCTCGTGCCCGCCGTCCGGCCGGTGCATCGCGCAGACCGGGTCATTCGAGCAGAGGCGCGCCAGCTCGAGCGCTCGCCCGAGGTGCCGGCCCAGGTTCCGGCCCACCTCCACGAGGCCGCCGAGCGTCCCCTCCGCGTCGGGGCTCGACGTGTAGAGGAGGATCCCGAAAGCGTCCTCGCCCACGTAGATCCGCTCCCTGATCGAGCTCGTCCCGTACCCGCAGTCGAGCGAGACGGCGGTGAGAAGAAGGTGCGAGAGCGAGTGGAGGAGGACGTACGGGAGCCCGGGGAACGGCATGCTGGGCTTCCTGTGCGCGGCCTTCCACCTCTCGAACCCTCGTGCCAGCTGGCTTCCCCGCTCCTTCACGCCGGGCCGCTCGAGCCAGGCCGCGACGCGCGCCGGGTCGAGCGCGAGGAAGAACCCCTCGCCCCGGTTCTCGACCGCGGGCACCCACTTCACCTCCGCGGCGAGCGGCGCCGACCGCACGTCGAGCGACAGCTCCCCGTCGATATCGGCCGTCTGCGCCTCGAACCGCGTGAAGCCCACCTGCGCCGTCACCTCGCGGAGCCGGTCGACGAGGACGACCCGCTCGATCGCCTTCATCGGCCCCTGGGCCGCCTCGACCGGGATCCGCCGCGCGAGGAACTCGTGCCCGCCGTGCACGCCGTCGCCGAGCGTCTCCTTCACGGAGAGGAGGGTCGCCAGCTCCACCTCCTTGATCTTCTCGGCCTTCGCGGGCGCCCCCGCCCTCCGCCGCTCGACCTCGGGCCAGACCTCCTCGTCGGTCAGGCCGTCGAGCGCCGCCTTGACCGCCGGCTTCCTCCGCTCCCTGGCGAGCTCCCCCGGCTCCTCGACGAAGGCGAGGAAGTTCTCCCAGACCTTCGCCACCGCGTCGCGAACGACCGAGCCGCGGTCGGGCAGGGAGATGACGCTCAGCACCTGGGCGAAGTAGGCGTCGCTGGCCGAGCGGACGAGGAGTCGCGCGAGCTGCCGTTTTCCGTGCTCGCCGCCGCACCGCTCGCCGCCGTGCCTGCCGAGCCAGGGCCTCCTCCCGTTGCACTCGCCGAGGTTCTCGGCACCGCGGCGGGTCGCCTGCGCCATCGAGCGCTCCTCGCCGCAGTCGCAGCCGACGACGACGTCGGCGAGGTCGCCCGACGAGCCCCGCTCCTCCATCCAGATCGGCCTCTCGCACCCCGCGCGATACCGGTGGATGAAGCCGCGCCAGTCGATGTCGGAGAGGTGCCCGAGGACGCACGCCTGAACGAAGCGGACCGGGATCGCCGGGCACTTCCTCCCGTCGACGACGTACTTCCCCTTTTCCAGGGCGTCGAGGTGGACGAGGGGCCTCCTCTTCGCGTTCGCCTGCACCACGAACCACTCGGGGAACTGGAACGCCGGCACGCCCGTGGCCGGCATCCGCTCGTCGTCCGCGACGACCGGTGGCCCCTTCAGCGGCACGGGCCGGGCGTGACCGAGGACGCTCGCCACCTTCAGCGAGAGCCGCTCCTCGACGATCGCCGGCATCGCCGACGCGGGGAACCACGCCTCCAGCCCGCTCACGACGACCGAGTGGTTCGGGAGGTCGACCATCGCCCCCGGCCCGAACGTCCTGACGAGCTGGCTGCGGCGGATCTCGCCGTGGTGCCGCTTCTTCACGACTCGGTCTCCCCGGCGTCCGCCACCGGCACGTTGTCGAGCCTCCGGAGGACGAGCCCGACGCTCGGCTCCACGTCGCTCATCGACCGCTGTGCCCGGAACTTCCGCGCCGAAGGCGGCAGCGTCTCCAGCTCGGGGTCGAGCGGATCGCGGAGGAGCGGGAACGCGTTCGGCGGAGCACCCCGCTCGCGCGCCTGGTAGGCGAGCTTCACGCCGTTCTGCTTCTTCTCGTGCGCGAGGACGGCCCACCCGTCGAGGAGGTCGTCCACGAGGCCCTTCACGCGCTTGCGCAGGGCCTCCAGCTCGACGGCGCTCTTCTGCGGGTCGTGCCGCATCGCCCGCTCGGCCATCTCCTCGGCCACGAAGGCGAGGTCCTTCCTCGCCGCCTCGATCTGCCCTGCGCCGGCGGCGGGCGTCAGCTCCGGGACGCCGTGCCGTGCGAGGGACACCGCCACGGCCGCCGCCGCCCGGTCCAGCGCCCGCGCCGAGAACGGCGTCACACTCGTCGCCTCCACCGCCCGGTAGAACGAGGCGTGGTACGCCCCGAACCGTTCGAAGTGCGACCGGTCCCGCGGGCGGTGGACGTTCTGGAGCGTCACGACGAGGCCCGGCCGCGCGTCGTCGCGCCCCACCCGGCTCGTCGCCTGGATGTACTCCGACGTCGTCTTCGGCTGCCCGAGGACGACCATCAGCCCGAGCCGCGTGATGTCGAGGCCGACGGAGATCATGTTCGTGGCGAGGGCGACGTCCACGTGCTCCTTGTCCGTGAACGGGCGCGCCAGCCGCTCCTTCGCCCGCGCCACCGTCGCCGTCGACTCGCGCGACGTCAGCTCCACGACCTCCTGCTGGATCGCCCGGTCGAGGAACTCCGCCGTCCCGGCTCCCACCCGCCGCCTCTCGCCGTAGCGCGCGGCGCGGGCCGCCACCTCGTCCTCCACGATCCGCCGCGTGCCGCCCAGCTCGCGCAGGCTCGAGAAGTAGCCGAGGAGCGTCAGGTACGGGTCGGCGGGGTTCTTCTCGCCGAGGGCCGCTCCGCCCGCCTCCGCGAAGAGCCTCTGCGAGGCTCCGAGGAGCGCGAGGTACGTCCTGAGGAGAAGCACCTTCAGGCTGCGCCCCTGCGCCGAGAGGCCGACATACGTCCGCGGCTCCTTCTCGGATTGCGAAACCGTACGCGCGAAGAACGAATCGCGCCGGTCCGGCCCCGGGGGCGGAAAGACGTAGACCGCGCTTCGCCCGAAGAGCGCGCGCACCTGCGCCTCGGCCCGGCGGATCGTCGCCGTCGAGGCGACCACCTTCGGTGGAATCCGCCTCCCCGCCTCCTCGCGCGAGGAGAGCCGGTCCACGGCGATCTCGTAGAGCCCGGCGATCGTCCCGAGCGGCCCCGAGATGAGGTGCAGCTCGTCCTGGATGATCAGCTCCGGCGGCAGGAGGCCTTTTTCCAGCCGCGTCCCCCGGCCGGGGTCGCACGGCCCGTAGAAGCCGTCCCTGTCGTGCCGCTCCACCTTTCCGAAGAGTGCGCCCACGTCGCCCACCCACGGCAGGCTCGCGAGCTTGTCGACCGTGGCGATGAGGAACGACGGCAGCCGCCGGTAGATCGCCTCGTCCACCGTCAGGATCGGCAGCGGCCGGTCGCCCCTGAACTCGCACTTGCGGTTCACGCAGACCACGCGCAGGTCGATCGGCCGGTCGGCGTTCGGCAGGAGCGAGAACGAGTCCTTCGTGAACGGCGTCCC
>CALBDV010000006.1 GCA_937927565.1 uncultured Holophagales bacterium | reverse complement strand
GGAGGAACGCTCTTCGTCGCCGACATCGAGGAGGTCGGGGCGGCGGTGCGGGAGAAGCTTGCGCTCCTCGGCCCGCCGGCGCGTCCCGCGCGAAGGACGAGGCCCGCGTCCGCGCGCCTCATCGCCGCCACCTGCTGGGGGACGGGGCCTTCCCGGACGAACCCGCCGGTCACCAGCGAGCTCTTCGACGAGGCAATCTGGCTTCCTCCGCTCCGCGAACGGGGAGAGGACGTCGTCATCCTCGCGGGTCATTTCGCGCGCCACTATGCCGGCGCGCTCGGGCGGCCCGTCCCGGAGCTGGCCGACTCCGTCCTCGAGGTCTTCCGAAGCTACCCGTGGCCCGGGAACGTGCGGGAGCTGCGGGGGATCGTGAGGGACCTCGTGGCCAGCGACCTGACGACCGTCTCCGTCCCCGATCTCCCCCCGCGGATGCGCTTCTCCGCCCTCCGGGACGCGGGCTGGAACCGGTCGCTCGCCGACGTCGAAGCCGAGCACGTGAGGCGGGTCCTCGCGGCGGTCGACGGCAACAAGACGCGCGCGGCGGAAATCCTCGGAATCGACCGCAAGACCCTTCGCGACAAGCTGCGAGAGCGGAGCTCGCCGGCACAGCCTTAGCGCGACGAGGCGCCCGGAAAGGGAAAGGGGGCCTTGCGGCCCCCCTCCTCTGCGGTTGGACCCGCCTCCCTGGCTCAGAAGAAGTAGAGAGCGTTGAGAAGGACCGTCGGCTGCGTTCCGGTGAGGCTGGATTCCTTCTCGAAGACGTCGCGGGTCGAGTGGTCGAGGCGCAGGTCCGCCCGGAGGACGAGCCCGGGGGCGAGCTTCAGCTCCGGCGTGAGCGTCAGCTCCGAGAGGGTCTGCGGGGTTCCGGTCCGGACGCCGTCCGGGTCGTCGAAGACCTCGGCGCGCAGGACGAGCGCGAACGAGGGGCTGAGGCCGAGCCGACCGTAGAGGGCGACGCCGCCCCACGTCGCATCGAGGCCGGGACCAGCAGCGTTCTCCTCGGTCGCCCAGACGGCGTCGAGACCGAGAGCCGACCCCGCCCCGAGCTTCCACGTTCCGACGACGTTGAGGATCGTCCGGTCGTCACTGTCGTTGCCGGAGCGCTCCGGCCCGAAGAGGGCGTTGACGTAGAGCGTGGCGTTCGAGGGAAGGGTGAACGCGAGCTGGCCGCCGATGGACTTCGACGAATTCGAGTCCTCGACGTTGTCCCAGCCGTTCACGACCTCGACCATCGCCGAGACCGTACCGGAAAGGGCATACGTCGCCTTCAGCCCCGTGTGGCTCGCGGGCTCGGCGTAGCCGAATAGGAACGAGCGGGTTGCGTTGTCGTTGTACCCGTCGTATCCGTCGATCACCTCGTAGCCGCAGTGCGTCCCGAACTTCCCGGCGTCGAAGCGGAGGCCCGTTCCGAGCGGCGCGATGTACGAGACGTACGCCTGCTGAAGGTCGAAGTCGCCTGCTGTCCCGTCGTCGTCGCGGAAGAGACCGGCGGCGGCGGTCACTCGCGGAATCGAGGCCCCCGCGACGGCGTCGACGCGGAAGCCCGCCTCGCCGGGGGCGGATGCGACCTTCTGCAGGACGAGCTCGGCACCGTCGACCTTGATCGCGTTGTCCTCGAAGTCGAAGACGCGGAGCTGGTTCGTGCCGGAGTCAGGGCGGTTGAAGTTCCAGGACCAGCTCGTCGTGACGAAGCCGTTGACGGAGATCGCTTCGTACCACGGCAGGGGGGCGGCCGGTGCCGGTGCCGGAGCCGTTGCCACTGGAGCCGCGGCGGGCTCCTGTCCGAAGGCGCCCGGCGCGAGGGCGATGGCGAACGCCGCCGCGCCGAAGGCGAGGAGAAGTGCCGCCCCGCGGCCCTCCCTTGTACGGGCCACGGCTCAGACCCCTTCGAGGTAGGCGGTCTCGCCGTGGATCGAGCTGTCGAGCCCCGAGCGTTCCCCTTCCTCGGTGACTTTCACGACGGTTACCCGGTCGATCAGCCAGAGCATTCCGTAGGTGAAGACGAAGGCCCACACCGACGAGATGACGACGGCGAGGAGCTGGACGAAGAAGAAGCGGCTGTTGCCGCGGAGGAGGCCGTCGACGCCTGCCGGGTTGAAGGCCGTCGTGGCGAAGATGCCGCTGAGGATGATCCCGATGAACCCGCCAACGCCGTGGACGCCCCAGACGTCGAGAGCGTCGTCCCAGCCGAGCTTGTTCTTCAGGGCGACCGCGTAGAAGCAGACGACGCCGGCGATGACGCCGATGAGGCAGGCCGTCGTCGGCGAGACGTAGCCCGCGGCGGGAGTGATCGTCGCCAGGCCCGCGACGGCGCCCGTGAGGAGGCCGAGGAACTTCGGCTTCTTCGACGTCATCCAGTCCATGGCGAGCCACGCGATGGCGGCGAAGCTGCCGGCGAGGTCGGTGTTGAGGAAGGCGACGGCCGTGACGGAGTCGACCCGGAACTCGCTCCCCGCGTTGAAGCCGTACCAGCCGAACCAGAGGAGGCCGGTGCCGAGCGCAACGAGCGGGATCGAGTGAGGTCCGCGGTCCTCGACCTTCCGCTTGCCGACGTAGAGGATCGAGGCGAGGGCGGCGATCCCGGCGATGTTGTGGACGACGATGCCGCCGGCGAAGTCGAGGACGCCCAGCTTCGCGAGGATCCCGCCGCCCCAGACCATGTGGACGAAGGGGAAGTAGACGAAGGTCAGCCACCCGGTGAGGAAGAGCATGTACGCCTTGAACGTCACCCGGTTCGTGAAGGCGCCCGTGATCAGTGCCGGCGTGATGACGGCGAACATCATCTGGTAGGCGATGAAGACGATCATCGGGATCCCGTCGTTGACCGGTGAGGGCATCTGGAGCGTGATGCCGCGCAGGAACGCCCAGTCGAAGTTCCCGACGATCCCGGCGAAGTCGGTGCCGCTCTTCAGGTCGCCGCTGAAGCACATGGAGAACCCGTAGGCCCACCAGAGGACCGTCGTCCAGCCCATGGAGACGAAGCTCTGGATCATGATCGCCAGGACGTTCTTTCGGCCGACGAGCCCGCCGTAGAAGAAGGCGAGGCCGGGGGTCATCAGCATGACGAGGCTGGAGCACAGCAGCATGAAGGCCGTGTCTCCGGTGTTGATGGTCATCTGGGGCATGTCAGCTCCTCTGGAAGTCGTTGGGCCGGGCGGCGGGGCCGCTCGGTCGGCAACGGGTGAAATGAAGACAGCCCCGGAGAGTCCGGGGCCGTCGGGAAAGGCAGAGGTCTTCCGGGGAACGCCGCGGCAGGGTGGGGCGTTTCTTCGGGGGCGTGAAAGTGTGAGGAGAAATTCCCCGCAAAACGAGGAATTTCACCACGGAAGCAAGGCCGCCGTCAACGATCGGAGACGGC
>CALBDV010000005.1 GCA_937927565.1 uncultured Holophagales bacterium | reverse complement strand
CGGTAGAGGTAGCCCGAGGCGTCGAGGAGCGCCAGCGTCTTCTTTTCCGGCATGACGGCCGGAGTCTATCGGGAGAGAGCGAACGTAAGATCGGTCGAGGCCCGCCCGTGTCTTCCCTTCCGATTCGCCCCGCCCCGCCCGTCACGAACGCCCGGGTTGCGGCCGCCCTCCTCGCGCTCGCAGACGCCGAGCCGCCGGGAACCCGTCCGGCCACCGAGTACCGTTCGGCAGCGGCCACCCTCCGGCAGCTCCCCGAAGACCTTCACGGAAGGCGGATCCACCTCGGGAGCCTCCCGCACGTTTCGCCGCGCGCGGCCGACGCGATCTCCTCCTTTCTCTCCTGCGGCTCCGACGAATCGGTCGGGGACCGGCTCTCGGCCCTTCTCGACCGCGAGGACCCGGCGGGCGAGCGCAAGCGCGAATACCTCTCGCGAGCCGACGTCGACCGGATCCTGGGCGCCCCCGACGGGGTCTCCCTCGCCGACCTGAGGGGAGACATCCACCTCCACACCGACCGCTCCGACGGGAAGATCCCGCTCGGCGACCTTCATCGCGCCCTCGCCGGCAGGGGGGACCGCTACGCGCTCCTGACCGACCATGCCCGCGACTGCGCCGTCGCCGGCGGCCTCCACGCGGGCGACTTCGCCGCCCAGGCCCGCGAGCTGGCCCGCCTGAACGCGAGGACCGAGGGCGAGTTCGCGATGCGGCTCGGCGCCGAGGCGAACATCGCCGAGGACGGGACGATCGACGTCACCCCCGCGAGCGTGCCGGTCCTCGACGCCGTCGTCGCCTCGGTCCACTCGGACCTGCGCTCGGCGAAAGACCAGACGACGCGGCTCCTGCGGGCCATCGAGACCCCCGGCGTCGCCGTCCTCGGCCACCCCAAAGGGCGCCTCTACAACATGCGGACCGGCGTGAAGGCGAGCTGGGACCGCGTCTTCGCCGCCGCCGCCGAGCGGGGCGTCGCCATCGAGATCAACGGCTGTCCCGAACGGCAGGACCTCCCTCCTTCGCTCGCCCGTACGGCGCTCGGGGCGGGGTGCCTGTTCGCCCTCTCGAGCGACGCGCACGCCCACCGGCACCTCGACTTCCAGCGATTCGCCCTCGCCATCGCGCGTCTCGCCGGGATCCCCGCCGAGCGGGTCGTCAACACCTGGCCGCGGGACCGGTTCGAGGAGTGGCTCGAGGAGCGGCGCCAGGGCTGAACCGGCCGGGCTCGGAACAGTTCCTGATATCGTCGCGTTCTCGCATCCGCGAACGAGGAGGACACCATGGGTCTGTTCGGCAAGTCGCTCGAAGAGAAGACCGCCGAGGCGGTGAAGAGCCTGCGCGGCTCGATCAAGGGCCTGAAGAGCCTCGACGCGATCGTCGACGGGAAGACCGTCACGCTGACGGGTGAGGCGGAGAGCATCGAGGCCAAGGGCAAGGCCATGGCCGAGTTCAACAAGCTCGTCGAGACCGAGAACACGCTCAATAAGATCAAGCTCGCGCAGGCGCCCGTCGCCGCGCCGGCTCCGGTGCCCGCCGCCGCCCCCGTCGTGACCGGGGGCGCCCCCGCGCAGACCGCCGCCGCGAAGATCCACGTCGTGGAGAAGGGCGACACGCTCGGGGCGATCGCGAAGAAGTACTACGGCAAGGCCGGCGCCTACATGAAGATCTTCGAGGCGAACAAGGACATCCTCACGGACCCCGACAAGATCAAGCCCGGACAGAAGCTCCGCATTCCCGACTGACCCGCGCGAACACGGGAGGGGGCGCACCTCGCGGGCAGACGGCCCCTGGGTGCGCCCTGCGCCGCCACCGGTCGTTTCCCGGCCTAGGCCGTCAGCTCCTTCGCCTTCGCCAGAGCCCGCACCTTCGTCATCGCCTCGGCGCTCTTCGCCGCGGCGAGGGCCGTGTCGGACCGGAAGCCCTCGGAAAGGCTGCCGTCCGTGATGCCGGGGAGGTTGATCCTCACGTTCGCGAGCGCGCCCTCGACGGCCGAGGAGAGAAGGAGCGCTGCGACGAAGGCGTCGGAGGCGCAGTTCGGGTTTCCCTTCTCGAGGACGACGGGGGCCTTGACGATCGCTTCCATCGAGAAGAAGGCCGTCTGCATCGGGACGGTCGTCGCGAGGATCGTCGCGTCGTCGATCGCCCGCTTTCGCGCCGCCTTCTCCTCGGGCGTCTCCTTCGGGAGCCTGCGCGCCGCCACGATCGCGTCGTAGGCGCGGGTGTCCTCGTCGACGAGTCCGAGGAGCGTGTCCCGGCTCGCGTCCATGGCGGAGGCGATCCGCTCGAGCTCCTCCCACGCGTCCCTGTACTTCTCCTTGCCGATCGTGAGGCGGCAGACCATCCCGAGGAGGGCGGCCCCCATCGCCCCGGCCGCGGCCGAGGCGGAGCCTCCACCGGGGGCGGGGGCGTCGGAGGCGAGGGCGGCGCTGAAGTCGCGGACGGCGAGAGAGACGAGGTCGGTCACGGGAGTCCTCCTGCTGCGTTTGGCGGGGCGCGTAGCCCCCGGGCGCCGGGCCGGCGCGAGTGGTTCAGGCGATCACGGGCCGCGCGCCCGAGACGACGAGGCGGCCGGCGGCGACGACGTCGGTCACCGGGTTGACGCCGTAGTGGTAGACGAGGTGCTCGAGGCTGCGCCCGTCGACGAGGACGACGTCCGCAACCTTCTCCGGCTCGAGCGACCCACGGCGGGCCGCCTCGCCGACCGAGGCCGCCGCGTTCAGCGTCATCGCGGTGAGCGCCTCCTCGACCGTCAGCCCCATCCCGATCGTCGCGAAGAAGGCGACGGCGGGGAGCGACTCGGTGTAGGAGGAGCCGGGGTTGCAGTCGGT
>CALBDV010000004.1 GCA_937927565.1 uncultured Holophagales bacterium | reverse complement strand
GTCGCCTCGCGCGAGGAACCGCGGTCGTTCCCGCATGCTAGGCTCCACCCCCGTTTCGCCGGAGAGCCCCGGCCGCCCGCCCTTGGAGACGACGTGGATAAGCCGACCACCTGGGAAAAGATCCTCGAGCACCTGCGCCCCAGGGTGGACGAGCGCGACTTCGACACCTGGTTCCGAGGCACCCGCCAGAAGCACGAAGGGCCGGAGGCCGTCTACGTCCTGATCGGCAGCCCCCTCTTCATCGAGTACATCCCGAGGGAGTACGGGGAGCAGATCGCCGAGGCCGCCCGCCTCGCCGGGATCGGGAACCGTGAGATCCGTTTCGTGCTCGAAGGCCAGGACGACTATCGCGCGAGCGTCGCTCCGCCTCGCCCGCCGTCCGCCGGCAAGTCGCGGGTGGGCGACCTGAACCCTCTCTACACGTTCGAGCACTTCGTCATCGGCAAGCCGAACCAGCTCGCCCACGCCGCGGCCCTCCACGTCGCCGACCAGACCTCGCACCGCTACAACCCCCTCTTCATCTGCGGGCCCACCGGCGTCGGAAAGACGCACCTCATGCAGGCCATCGGCAACCGCCGGCTCTCGCGCCGTCCCGGGGAGCGCGTCCTCTACGTCTACGCCGAGACCTTCGTGAAGGAGGTCGTCACCGGCATCCGGTTCAACCGGATGGACCAGGTCCGCCAGCGTCTCCTCAACGCCGACGTCCTCCTCTTCGACGACGTCCAGTTCCTGGCCGGGAAGGCGACGACCGAGGACGAGCTCTTCCAGACCTTCAACGCCCTCTACTCCGTCGGCAGCCAGATCGTCTTCACCTCCGACGTCCTCCCGCGCGACATCCCCGGTCTCACGGACCGGATGAAGAGCCGCTTCGAGGGGGGCCTCGTCGTCGACATCCAGCAGCCCGACTTCGAGACGAAGGTCGCGATCCTCCGCCACAAGGCCGAGCAGGCCCAGGTCGAGCTCGACGACGACACGGCGTACTACCTCGCCGGGAAGATCAAGACCCACGTCCGCGAGCTGGAGAGCTACTTCAACAGGGTCGTCCTCGTCTCCTCGATGCGGGGCGAGCCGATCAGCCGCGAGCTGGCCGAGGAGGCGCTCAGGGGGATTCTCCCCGACGCTTCGCCGGCGACGACGCCCGCCGAGATCCTGAAAGCCGTGGCGGCGCACTACGGTCTGAAGCCCGCCGAGCTGCGTGCCCGCACGAAGAGAGAAGTGATCGTCTTCCCCCGCCAGGTCGCCATGTACGTCCTGAAGGAGTCGATCGGGCTCTCCCTCCCGGAGATCGGCCGCCTCTTCGGCGACAAGCACCACACGACCGCCCTCCATTCCATTCGGAAGATCAATACCCGCCGGGAGGAAGACCCCGAGTTCGATCGGGAGGTCGCCGCTCTCGTGGCGCAATTCCGGTGAAAAGGGGGGTGCGGCTCCTGTGGAATCCCCTGCGGATCCCACGGGCCCTCCGGCTCCCGTCCCGGAACTGCACAAGTCCTCCCGGAGAAACCCACAGGATCGCGCCCCCCTCAAACCTCGTCCTATCCTCCCTTTCCGGTCGCTTCCCACAGCCTGGGCGGTCCCCTTCTACTACCCCTGTAACTCTTATGCTGCTAGAATTTATGAGTCCAGTGGAGGGGATGTGGA
>CALBDV010000003.1 GCA_937927565.1 uncultured Holophagales bacterium | reverse complement strand
CCGACGAGCTCCGTGGCGCAGCCGAGTACGAACGGCTGCCTCCCGACGAGCTCCGTGGCGCAGCCGAGTACGAACGGCTGCCTCCCGACGAGCTCCGCGGCGCGGCCGAGGACGAACGGCTACCGCCAGAACTGCCCCGCGAGCCACCCGAGTACGAGCTGCCGCCGCCCGAACCGCCCCGCGAGGAAGCGCCTCCTCCTCCCCTGTGACCTCCAGCGTCCAGCGGGAACGAGAGGAGCACGAGACCGGTGGCGACGAGCAGTCCCTGCACGACGACGGCCAACCGATGGACGTTTCGGCGACCTGGGAAGGAAGGAACGGGATTTGCTGACATCGCGACCTCCAGGATGGCTCTCGGCGCCCTCGGAAGAGGTCGCCGGGTCACCCGAGAGGGGTATTGCAATCTCCCTGCCGGAGACGACCCGTCCTCGGGGCGGGACGGGTCAGGCGGCCGATTCGGCCCGGGTCCGGATCCCCTGCAGGTAGTCCCACCGGAGGACCCGGTCGTAGGCGGAGCCTGGAAATGGGACGCCGAGCGGGTCCAGGGCGCGGATGGCGCCCTCTGCCAGGGCGAGGCGGAGCGGCCTCCTTCCGGTTCCGACCTTCGCCGCCTCTTCGAGGCCGAGCCAGCGGGAGAGCTCGGGATGCTTCCGGGCGAACGTCGCGGCTGCCGCACCGGCCTTTCGCTGCCTGCGACGGAAGGAGGCCATATCCGTCGGGTGGTTGTGGCGGGTTCGCGCCGCGGACCGGTAGACCATCCGGAGCGCCGGCGTCGCGCGCGTGGCGCGGTAGGCGAACTCGACGTCCTCCCACGCCGCATACGGGAATTCCTCGTCGAAGCCCCCGAGCACCAGGAACGTGCCTCGGGGCAGCGAGACGTTGGACGTGTAGAAGAAGTTGAATGGGACGTCGTCCGGATCCGGGATGATCGAGTAGCCGAATTGCGTGCCCATCTCGTTGAGATGCGAGAGGAACGGCGTGACGCGCATCCGCTCCTCGTCCCACGTCGTGTAGCCGAGGACGGCGAGGGGACCGGGACCGCCGAGGCGGTGGGCCTTTTCGTGGACGGCGAGAAATCCGGGCTCCGGGACGGTGTCGTCTCCGAGAAACAGGACGACCTCGCCCTTCGCGGCCGCCGCCCCTCGGTTCCGAGCCCGCGCCGGTCCCGAGTTCTCCTGTGAGAGCGTCCTCGCCCCGGGCGTCCGGGCGGCCCACTCCTCGAGAAACGCGCTCGTTCCGTCCGCCGACCCGTCGTCGACGACGACGATCTCGACCCCGAAGTTCAGACCCGCCCGATCCGATTCGAGAGCGGCGAGGGTTCGCCTCAGATCCGCGAGACGGTTGAACGTCGGGATGACGACGGAGATCGTGACGGCGGGGACGAAGGCGTCGGGCCGCTCGGGCCCGGCGCGGCGACAGAGGGCCGACCACGAGAGGGCGACGGCCTCCTCGCGGGTCAGCTCGAGGAAGGCCTCCGCCCGCGAGATCCCCGCCGGAAGGGTCATCGCCCGGTAGGCGCTGATCCCGTCGACGAGCGCGTCGAAGGGCCTCTCCGTCAGCTGGCTCGCGAACGCGGCGATCGCGGCGGACTTCCGCTCCGCCGCGGCATCGACGTCGACGAGGCGGTTCGGGGCGAGAGGTGCGCTCACCTCGTAGAAGACGAGTCTCGCCGGAGCGTCGGGCCAGGCTCGCAGGAACGCCAGGTGGGCCGCCCGCGCGGCGGCCCGGTGGTCCGGGTGCGTCTCCGCGGGTGACGGCACGAGGACGGTATCCGGGCGGACCTGGGCGAAGAGCGCCACGAGCACCTCTACGAGCTCTTCTCCCCGGGCCGGGAGCGAACGGTCGGGGAACCCGAGGGCCCGCGGCGGCTCCGTGCCGAGGATTTCAGCCGCCCGAACCGATTCCGCCCAGCGGGCCGCGACGTACTCCGCTGCGTCCGAGTTCCCCGAAAAATCGCCCGCGCCGCCGTCGGTCAGAAGAACGGGAACGACTCGCCCGCCGGCCGCCGCCACGAGCGCCGAAAGGCCACCGCAGCCGAAGACCTCGTCGTCCGGGTGGGGCGCAAGAACGAGAAGGGTCTCGCGCCGCACCTCGGAGGCGCCGTACGGGATGAGAAGGCATTCCTCGTAGACGGGAGGGGACGACATCGACACCGCTATGATGCCCGAGATGCGCGTCCTGCACGCCGTCCACGGGTTCGCGCCCGAGTTTCGGGGCGGGGTGGAAGCGTACGTGGAGGCCGTTGCGTCGGCGCAGAGAGCCCGCGGAGACGACGCTTTCGTCCTATCGGGCTCCGACCGCGGCCGGGCCCCGGCGCACCTCGAGGAAGAAGACATCTCCGGCATTCCGGTCCTTCGGCTCCAAGGGCTCGCCCCGCACACCGAACGCCTTCGCGACCGCCCCGACGGCGAGGTGCTCGTGGAGAGCCTTCTCCGGCGCCTCCGGCCCGACGTCCTCCACGTCCACTCCTGGCTCCGCCTCGTTCCGAACCTCGCCGCCGTCGCCACCTCGGCGGGAATCCCGGTGGTCGCGACACTCCACGACGTCGCCCTCTCCTGCCCTCGCGTCCACCGCCTGAAGGCCGACCTGTCGTTCTGCCGGGTTCCCGAGTCTCCCGGGCCCTGCATTCCCTGCGTGAGACGCGACCCCTGGGAGACGGACGCCGACGTCGAGGACGAGCTCTCGCTCCGGGCGCTCTTTCTCGAGCGGGAGCGGTCCCTCCTGGCGGCCGTCCTCGTCCCGTCCGAAGCTCAGCGCCGGATACTCGAAGAGGTCGGGGCCTTCCCCCCGGGCGTTCTCGAGGTCCTGCCCGCCGCCCTTCCCCACCTTCCCGCTCCGGCGGTCACGACGACCCGCGCCACTCCCGGCCTCGACGTCGGCCACTGGGGGAACCTCCTCCCGGCCAAGGGGACGCACCTCCTGGTCGCTGCGGCGGCGTCCCTTCCCGCGTCTCTCGGCGTCGTCGTCCATCTCTTCGGCACGGCCCCGGACACGGGGTTCGAGAGTTCCCTTCGGGCCTCGGCACCTCCGGATCGCGTCGTCTTCCACGGTCCGTATGCCCCCTCGGACCTCTCCCGCTTTCCGCTCGACGCGGCCGCGTTCCCATCCCTGGCTCACGAGTCGCACTCGTTCACGCTCGACGAGGCGTTTTCCCTGGGTCTCCCCCTCGTCGTCTCCGATGCCGGGGCATTGCCGGTGCGGGTCGGCGGGCGCGGCCTCGTCGTGGGCGCCGGCGACGCAGAGGGGCTCGCGGGCGCGCTCCGGCGCCTCGCGGAGGAACCCGCGCTCCTCGCCCGGCTGCGCGCCTCTCGCCCGGCGGAATCGCCGATGCCCTTCCCGGAGCACCTCGCCCGGCTCGACACCGTCTACCGGGCGGCGTGCCTGGCAGGAGCACCGGCCCTTCCGGCGCTTCCCACGGACAGGGACCGCCTGCTCGCTCTCCAGCGACGGGCCTCCCGCCGCCTGGAAGAGGCCGTTGCGGCGCGCGAGGCGTTCGATCGCCTGCAGGCCGAGGCGACGGCGGTCGTCGAGGCGCGAGACGTCGAGCTCCAGCGCCTCTACGACGCCGACGTCGCGCTCCGCTCCCGGAGAGGCGTCCGGCTCGCTCTCAGGCTCTCCCGACTCCTGGGCCGGGGTTGACCGCTTCCCCTTTTCGGAAGGACGTCGAGAGGACTTCCCGTCCGGACGAGAGCTCCGTGACCCGGGCGTAGACCGCCCCCGAGGGAAGCCGATCCCACTCCTGGAGTGACATCTCGAGAGAGGTGCCCTCGACGAAGCGGCCTGCGGCGGGCGCCCCTTCGGCCAGGGTCGTCAGCTCCACGAGCGCCCGTCCCCGGGCCTCCCACGCGAGGCGAACCGGAGGGCGAGCCTCCGGAGGGGGCGGGAGTTCCGCTGGAGGCAGGAGGGCGCCGGCGACCCGGCGCAGCGCTCGCGCCGCCGGCGGGAAGTGGAGTTCGAAGTACCGCCCCTCGGATTCGAGGAAGCTCGCGAGAGAACGGGCAGAGGAGCGAGCCGTGCTCTGTCCTCCGAGGTGAACGACACGGGAGGCGGGGACGAGCAGCGCCCCGAGTCCCTCCCTCGCGAGGCGGACGAACCAGTCGGTGTCCTCGAAGTAGAGCGGATAGCGTTCGTCGAGGGGACCGACGCGATCCCACACCGGGCGCCGTACGACGAAGAGCGCGCCGACGAGACCGGGGACGGGAATCGTCTCGGTCGCCTCCCACTGGGGCCGGGCCAGCGCGTGCCACGCCCGAAGGAGCGGTCCGCGAGTCCGCAGGCGCGATCTCGCCAGGATCTTCGCCAGCTCGTTGGCGGGCGTGGGAAGCCAGAGCGGCGGCAGGAGCCACCTCCCCTCCTCGTCCCACGTGAAGCGCGGTCCGGCGGCCCCCGCATCCTGCCGGTCGAGCGCAGCGAGGAGCGGCGGAAGGAAGCCCGGAAAGAAACGCAGGTCTGGGTTGGCGAGAAGCAGGACGTCGCCCGACGCCGCCTCGACTCCGCGGTCGATCCCTCCCGCGTAGCCGGCGTTCGTCTCGAGGGGAAGGTAGCGGACGCCTTCGATCGTTCCGAGGAGGGCACGCTCCTCGGCGTCCGCGCTGTTGTCGACGATGACGACCTCGAGGGGAGCTCCGGCCGCCAGGCACTCGCGCCGCAGCGCGGCCGCGCAGTCGGCAGCGAGAGCTCCCGAACGGTAGTTCACGACTACGGCGGAAAGGAGGCGCATCGGTCCGTCTCGCGTCGCAAGCCTGTGATTGTTGCTACTATCGCCGAGCCGCGCAACGTCCGCGCGGGCGAGAAACTCCGAATGGATCTGCTCTACCGCGAGGCGCTCGAGTCCGATCTCTCGCAGATTGCGGCCCTGTTCCCCCGGGCGTACGAAGCCGATTTCCCGCAGGCCGAGTGGTTGTGGAAATACTTCGCCTGTCCCCACGGGAAATGCTCCGTCGTCGCCGAGAGCGATGGCCGCGTCGTAGCCCACTACGGCGGCTGGCGGACCCGCCTGCGCGGCTCCGCGGGAACCGTCGAGGCCGCAGTCCTCTGCGACACCATGACGGACCCGTCGATACGCGTCTCGGGCCGGACGCCCGTGCTGCAGCGACTCCACGAAGCGTTTCTGGGTCTTTGCCGCAAGCGCGGAGTCCAGTTCTGCTACGGCTTCCCCAACCTCGCCGCCGCGCGCTTCGGCTCCCGGTTCCTCGGCTACGAGCTCCTCGGCCCCCTTCTGTTCCTCCGGCGTCCCGTCTCCGCCGGTGGCGAGCGGCCGGCGTGTGCGGTCCGAATAGGCGACGTCTTCCCCGAGGAGCACGACCGGCTCGCCGCCAGGCTCCACGCCCAACCGGGCTGGCGAGCGGACCGGAGTCGTGCGGCCCTGAACTGGCGATTCCACGCCCGCCCCACTGTCTACTATCGGGTCGTCCACGCAGGGCCGGTCGCCGGTGACTGGGCCGCCTACGCCGTTGCGACGACGAGCGGCGAACTCGCGCAGCTCGTCGACCTTCAGGTCGACCCGGGTCGGCCCGAGGCTCTCGGATTGCTCCTCACCACCCTCGAACACGACCTCGGTCCCCACGGCGTCCGATGGTTGGAGGTGGGAATCGGGCCAGGGCGGCTCGCGGAAGAGCTGCAGGCACGCCACGGGTTCACTCTCCTCCCCGACAGCCCTCTGACCCGTTGCTCGGGCTTCGTGAGAGACGACTTCGATTGGCCGCCCGTCGCCGCAGCGCTCGACCCGAGGCTCTCCGATGTCGACGTGTTCTGAGAGGGCTCACCGCCCCGTTCCCGGCGTTCTTCCCGCCTGATGAGCCGGATCCTCGTCCTCTCTCCCGAGCCCGTGCGGGTCCGAATGGCCGGGATGGGTATCCGGGCATCCGAGATCGCCCGCCATCTCGCGAGGGCCGGTCACGTCGTCACGCTCCTGTCGCCGGGAGACCCGCTCGACGCGCCGACGAGCATCCAGGAATCCGGGGTCGCGACCCGCCGGCTGACGCCCGACGACCTCGACTCCGCCACGAGGGCGAACGACGGCGCCGTCGTTTCGGGGCACGTCTCGAACGACCTCTTCCGGTCCCCGGCGCCGATCCCGACACTCGTCGACCTCTACGATCCTTTCCTCGTCGAGAACCTCTCCTACGCCTCCCGCCTCGGGTCCGCGGTCTTCCGGCACGACCACGCGACACTCTCCCTGCAGCTCGAGCGAGGCGACCGTTTCCTCGTCTCCTCTCCCATGCAGCGCGCGTTCTACGCCGGGTTCCTCCTCGCGCTCGGTCGTTTGAACCCAGAGGTCTGGGCCGACGACCCATCGCTCGAGCGGCTCCTCGCCGTGGCGCCCTTCGGCGTCCCCGCCGAGCCGCCGGTTCCGGGTCCCGCTCTCCTCCGGACGTCCGAGAACGGCATTGGCCCGGATGACCCCGTCCTCTTCTTCGGTGGCGTCTACGACTGGTACGACCCGGCCGCCCTTCTCGCCGTCTTCGATCGCGTCCTGGCGAGCGTGCCGGCTTGCCGCCTCGTCTTCGTGGCGAGCCCGAACCCCGATACGACGCCACAGGGCGCGTACGCCCGGGCGGAAGAGACGGCGCGCCTGCGCGGCTGGTACGGCCGGCAGGTCCTCTTCGTCCCGTGGTTCCCCTACGACGCCCGCGGCGCCGTCTACCTCGAAGCGACGGCCGCGATCCTGACGCACCGGCCCGGGCTCGAGACCGACCTGTCGCTCCGGACGCGCGGCCTCGATTTCCTCTGGGCGGGGCTCCCGATCGTCTCGCATCGGGGAGGCGCCATGGGACAGCTCCTGTCCGATTCGGGAGCCGGGCTCCTCGTCGACCCGGACGACGCGGAAGGACTTGCGGCGGCCCTCGTGAGGATCCTCACAGACCCGGCGCTCCGCGCGGGCCTTTCGGAGCGCGGGCGCGCCGCGGCCGCCCCGTACCGCTGGGAACGAACGCTCGCGCCCGTCCTCGACTTCGCCGCCTCCCCGGCGTTCGACCCGCACCGCGCGGCCGGAGGATCCGCCCCGGCCGTCGCCCTGCGTGGGCTGAAGGAGCGCCTCGCCGACGCCCTGTCCGGGAGGCGCTCCCGGTGAGCGGCCCCGCCGTCTCGATCGTCGTCCTGACCCACGACGGACGGGAACACCTCGCGACCTGTCTCGCCTCGCTCGCCCAGGACGGCTGGCCGTCCGGCGACGTCGAGGTGGTCGTCGTCGACAACGGCTCGACGGACGGGACCGCGTCCTTCGTGAGGGAGGAGTTTCCGGCCGTCCGGCTCCAGACCGCGGGACGCAACCTCGGATTTGCTCCCGGCGTCCGTTTCGGTGCACTCGCGTGCCGCGGCGAGACGCTCGTCCTCCTGAACAACGACACGAAGGTCGAGAAGGGGTGGCTGTCCGCCCTCGTCTCGGCTCTCGACGGCGCTCCGGCCGACGTGGCGGCCGTCACGGGACGGATCGACAGCTGGGACGGGACGAAGGTCGACTACCGCGACACGCTCCTCGCCTTCGACGGGCACGCGTTCCAGAAAGACTTCGGCCGGCCGCTCGCGGATGTGCGCGATGACCTGCCGGGTGCGGCGCGGCTCGCCCCGTGCGGCGGGAACATGGCGATGAGGAAGGAGACGTTCCTTGCCCAGGGGGGCTTCGACGACGACTTCTTCGCGTATCTCGAAGACGTCGACCTCGGCCTGCGCCTGGCTTCGCGCGGCCTCGAGACGGCCTACGAGCCTCGCGCCGTCATCCGGCACCGGTCGGGCGCCACCGGCGAGGCCCTCGGCATCTTCAACCGCGGGTTCCTGATCGAGAAGAACGCCTTCGCGACATTCTTCAAGAACGTCGACGACGAGCTCCGGACCGCGCTCCTGCCGGCCGTCCTCCTGACGTTCCTCCACCGGACCGAGCGGATTCTCCGTGAGACGGCGCCCGGCGGCGACGTCCTCACGATCGACCCGTACCGGGACGGCGGCCGCCCCGCGGGGCTCACTACCGGGCCCCGGGGCCTCCGGCGACGAGCCGTCCGCGCCGTCGCTCGCCTCCTGCGGGTTCCCGTCCCCGAGTGCGGCCCGGACCTCGCCGGAGAGCACTCGCTCTCGAACCTCAGAGCCCTCCACCGGATCGCCGTCGACCTGCCTCGGCTCGAGGAGAAGCGGCGAGAGAACGAGCGCCTTCGAACCGTCCCGACGCGTGTGCTCTTCGCACGCTTCCCCCCGGTCATCGTTCCGACCTACCCGGGTGACGAGGAGCTCTTCTCCTCCGACGCCTTCGCGTCGCTCCTTCCTCCCGGCCTCGAGCTCCCGCGCCTCGCGCTCTCCACCGTCATGGCCTGCCCGGGCCGCTGAGGGCGGCCGTCCCATAGGAACCTCAATGCCGCGATGAGCATTCCCGCGCTCGCCTTTCAGGACCTTTCCAAGGTCTACCGCGTATTTCCCCGCCCGGTCGACCGTCTCATCGAGGTCGTCACCGGCCGCCGGAGGCATGACCCGGTCTACGCCCTCCGGAACGTCTCGGGCCGCCTCGAACGGGGCGAGGTGATGGGTCTCATCGGGGAGAACGGCTCGGGTAAGAGCACGCTCCTGAAGATCCTCGCCGGGACCACTCCGCCGACGACCGGCGCGTTCACCGTCCCGGGCCGCGTCGCCTCGATCCTCGAGCTCGGCGCCTCGTTCCACCCGGAGGTGACCGGTCGGCAGAACGCGGTGCTGCAGGCGGCGCTGACGGGCCTTACGCGTTCGGAGATCGACGCCGCCCTTCCTCAGATCGAAGCCTTCGCCGAGCTGGGCGAGTTCTTCGACCGCCCGGTGAAGACCTACTCGTCCGGGATGTCGATGCGCCTCGCCTTCTCCGTCGCCACGGCGGTCCTCCCCGACGTCGTCATCCTCGACGAAGCCCTCGCCGTCGGCGACGCCAGGTTCCAGAAGAAGTGCATCGACCGGATCTTCGATTTGAAGAGCTCGGGCCGGACGATCTTCTTCTGCAGCCACGCGCTCTACTACATCTCCACTTTCTGCGACCACGCCATCTGGCTGCGCGACGGCCTCGTCGCCGCCGAGGGCAACGCCCAGACGGTCGTCCTCGAGTACGAGCGGTTCCTGGCCGCCAAGGATGGGGTCACGGAGAGCGCGAGCGCCATTCCCGACGGGGCCGGAACCCACGCGAAGATCCTCTCCGTGAGGCTCTTCGACCGCGACGGCCTCGAACGGAACGAATTCGCGCCAGGAGATGCCTGGGCCGCGGAGATCGAGTTCGTCGTCGACGACCCGGCCCGCCCCGTCCAGCTCCACCTCGCCGTCTCCACGCCCGACAACATCGTCTGTTTCACGGCCGACTCGCGCCTCGACGGCGCGGGCCCGTTCTCGGGCCGGAGCCGCCAGCGCGTCCGAATCACCGTCCCGTCGCTTCCGCTCGGCAAGGGCGAGTTCGTCGTCTTCGCCTACGTCGGCGACGAGACCTCCCTCGCGCTCTACGATCAGCGGAGCGACGTGAGGTTCCGCGTCGAGTCGCGAGTCTGGCGGAACGGCCTCATGCGGGTCGACATCCGCTGGGACGCCGTGGACTGACGCCCCCGGCCTTCCTCCGTCACCTCCGCCGCAGGATCCCTTCCAGCACGGCTTCCAGCGCGTCGACGGCCCGCCCGATCGTGAAGGTGCGGGCGACCTCGAGCGCCCGCAGGCGCCGTTGGGACCAGAGCTCCGGTCCGTCCAGGAGCCGCCGCGCCTCCCGGGCCATCGCGCGGGCGTCGCCCGGTGGTACGCGCGCCACCGCGTCGGCGGGAATCGGTCGGAACGACGGGATGTCCGTCAGGACGACCGGAACCCCGGACGCCATCGCCTCCAGGGGCGGGAGGGGAAAGCCCTCCGCGTTGAACGAGGGGTGGATCAGCAGGTCGAGCCCCGCGTACCAGGCCGGCATGTCGGCGGCAGGGCGCCTCAGGTCATAGGCGTCCGGCGGGCAGAGGGCGCGCTCGGCGTCGGTGAGCGGCATCTGGCTCGCGCGGTGGAGACGGACGGCGCGGCCCTCGCGGCGCAGCTCGACGACGGCCTCGAGCGCGAAGCGGATCCCCTTCATCTCGGCTTCGAAAGGCCCGACGACGCCGACCGTCGGCAGGGCCCTCGGTGATCGTGGTCCGGGCTCGGCGGGAGCGAAGCCCGCCGCGCGGATCGCCTGCGGGATCACGTGGTACTCGCCGGGATAGAGCGGGGAGAGAACGTCGACGAGGTGCGCCGAGATGACGACCTTGGGAATGCCGAGCCGGTAGGCCTCGTCGATCCGGCCGAGCTCGGAAAAGAGGTGCGGGTGGGGCGCCTCGTATCCCTGGCAGAAGTGGACCGTGCGCGCGAGGCCGGCCGCCCGGGCCGTCGGCGCGACGGTCTCGTACCAGGTCGCGAGGTAGAGGTCCGCCGCCGGCAACGTCGACGCGGTGATCGCGGGGACGACCGTGACAGGGACCGGGACCTGCATCCAGGCGACGGGCGGCTCGAGGGACAGGATCGTCGCGTCGTGCCCGCGCCGCCGAAGCTCCTCGGCATGCTCGACGATGACCCGGACCCCTCCGGAAACATCGAGGCTGGCGACGACGTAGACGACTCTCATCCGGTTCCTCCGCAAGCCTCTGACGATAACCCGGCGACGCGCCGGAGAGCGGTTCCGAGCCGCGTTCAGTCGAGCGTGAAGGAGGACCGCCAGTCCTCCGTCTCGACGAGCTCCGGCTGCTCCTGGCGAAGGAGAACGTGGTTCTCGAGGACGAGGGCGTCCATCGAAGTCCGCATGAAGCAGCGCCAGGCGTCTTCCGGCGTGCAGACGATCGGCTCGCCACGCACGTTGAACGACGTGTTGACGACGACCGGGCAGCCCGTTCTCGCCTTGAAGGCGGAGAGGATCGCGTGGTAGAGCGGGTTCGTCTCGCGCCGCACCGTCTGGAGCCGCGCGGAGTAGTCGACGTGGGTGACGGCCGGAATCGTCGAGCGCGGGACGTTCAGCTTCTCGATCCCCCAGAGCGCCTGCTCGGCCGGCGTCATCTCGCGCCGCTGCTCCTTCCTCACGTCGGCCGTCAGGAGCATGTAGGGGGAGTCGCCGTCGTGCTCGAACCACTCGGACACGTCTTCGCGAAGGACCGAAGGGGCGAAAGGCCGGAACGACTCGCGGAACTTGATCTTCAGGTTCATGACCGACTGCATCTTCGGAGAGCGCGGGTCGCCCAGGATGCTGCGGCCCCCGAGGGCGCGCGGCCCGAACTCCATCCGGCCCTGCAGCAGGCCGACGACTTTCTCTTCGGCCAGGAGCGAGGCGACGACGTCAGGAAGCTCCTCTTTCAGAACGGTCCTGAACGGCAAGCCCCTGCCGCGCAGCCAGCCGGCGATCTCCTCCGAGGGAAACGCGGGGCCGAGGAACGCCCCCTTCATGCCGTCGGCGTACGGCGGAAGGCCTCCCCCCGTTGCCGGGGACTTCCACGTCCCGAGCGCCTCAGGGCTCGATCGCGGCCCGCCCATCCTGCGGTGCCAGACGGCGAGAGCCGACCCCACGGCCCCCCCCGCGTCCCCCGCGGCCGGCTGGATGAAGAGGTCGTCGAAGAGACCCGCGCGCTGGAGCGCCCCGTTCGCGACGCAGTTCAGGGCGACGCCTCCGGCGAGGCAGAGGTGCCGGGCGCCCGTCAGCTCCTTCGCGTGCCGGGCCATCTTCAGGACGATCTCCTCGGTGACGGCCTGCACGGACGCCGCGAGGTCCATCTCGCGCTGCGTCAGGAGCGACTCCGCGGCCCGTGCCGGCCCCCCGAAGAGACGCTCGAACGCCCGTCCCGTCATCGTGAGTCCGTGCGCGAACTCGAACTTGTCGAGGTCGAGCCGGATCGAGCCGTCGTCGTGCACCTCGACGACCTCGCTCCGGATGAGGTCGGCGAACCGCGGCTCGCCGTAGGGCGCGAGGCCCATCAGCTTGTACTCGCCGCTGTTCACCTTGAAGCCGCAGAAGTAGGTGAACGCCGAGTAGAGGAGGCCGACCGAATGGGGGAAGCGCAGCTCGAAAAGCATGTCGAGCGAAGCGCCCTTCCCGTGTCCGATCGAGGAGGTCGCCCACTCGCCGACGCCGTCCATCGTCAGGACGGCCGCCTCCTCGTACGGAGACGGGAAGAACGCCGACGCCGCGTGCGACTCGTGGTGCTCGGCGAAGAGGATGTCTCCGGGAAACGCGAGCTCTTCGCGGATCCGGTCCTTCATCCAGAGCTTCTCGCGCATCCAGAGCGGCATCGCCTTCAGGAAGGAGCGGAAACCGCGCGGCGCGAAGTCGAGGTACGTCTCGAAGAGGCGCTCGAACTTCAGGAGCGGCTTGTCGTAGAACGCCACGGCGTCGAGCGCCGAGGCGTCGACGCCCCCTTCCTTCAGGCACCAGAGAGCGGCGTGGCGCGGAAAGCCGGCGTCGTGCTTCTTCCGCGTGAAGCGCTCTTCCTGCGCGGCCGCGACGATCTCGCCGTCGACGACGAGGGCCGCGGCGGAGTCGTGGTAGTAGGCCGAGAGGCCGAGGATGCGTTTCGGCACGGTCAGAAGAGGGTGTAGATGAACGGCGCCAGGACGCTCTTCTCGGCGAGGACGAGCAGGAGCCCGACGAGGATCAGGAGGAAGAGGATCGGGGCCAGCCAGTACTTCTTGCGGTACTTCAGGAACTCCCAGAGCTCGGCGAGGACCTCGTGCTTGGCCATCAGAACATCTTCTCGAAGTGGCGCGGGTCGCGGTTGCGCTCCGGGTAGGGGACCCATCCGGTCCGGCGCCGCCGGCGGCGTGCGAGCTCGTCGCGCCCCGTCAGCCGGAAGGCGAGACCGAGCGGGGCGAGAACGAGAAAGAAGACGACACCGAGGAAGAGGGCCGTGTTCACGCGCCCGAGCACCCGGGCGAAGGCCATCCACCCCCGGTGGAGGGGGCCAAGGAGGCTGGGTGCCGCCGCACCGAGGACGAGCAGGAGCGCTCCCGCACCACCCAGGACGGGCCCCGCGATCCGCGAGCCCAGGAGGACGAGCGCCGAACCCAGAAGGACGAGCGCTCCTCCGACGACGAAACCGAATTTTCTATCTTCGTTCATGCTGGCCGGGACCCGACGAGACGGACCCGGCCCTGATGTTAGCAAGGGGCGCGGCGGAAGCGTCCGTACGGAGCCTCTCGATCTCCGCGGCGAGGATCCGGGCAAACCGATCCGAGCCCGCCGCCGAGAAGTGCACCGGGTCCGCGAAGTCGGCGTCCGCGAAACCCCCGGACGCGAAGGGGTCGAAAAACGAGGCGACGCCGTCGTCCGCGAGCTGCCTCGCTGCGGCGTTGTAGCGGACGACGCCGTCGAGGTATCCCTTCCAGGTCAGCCCCGGCGTCCACGACTCCAGGTAGTCCCGGTCCGCTTCCTCTCGCCCCGCACGCAGCCTGGCCGTCTGCGCGACGAAAAGGGTCCGGGCCCCGAACGCGGTGGCGACACCCGCCATCGACCGGAGGTTCCGGCGGAAGACGTCGACGCCCTCCTCCGGCATCGCGTCCCGGCGCGCGCCTCCGTGCCACCGCCACGCCGGCGCGTAGCCGCGACCGTCGACGCCGCGGGGGACGGACCCCAGCCGGTTGCGGAGCCACTCCACGAAGACGAGGCGCGAGACGAGCGGCAGGGGAGGCGGAACCGCGCCCAGGATCCGCGGGAGGATCTCTCCGTGCCCGACGGAGTAGTCGCGGAAGAAGGGAACGTGCCCTGCAGGCTGCGTGTCGTTGATACCGGCGAAGACGACGACGAGATCCGGCGAGAAGTCGACGTCGCGCAGCTCCAGCGCGACGAGGTTCTGCACGCTCGTCCACCCGGGGAAGCCGCCGTTCACGACGTCGGCGCCCGGGCCGAGCTCCCGGGCGAGCCGCGCCGGCCAGGTGCTCGCGTCGTCCGCGGCGAGGAGGTCGAAGGTCGTGGACCCCCCTTCGCAGACGACCCGGAAACGCCCCTTCGGCTTCGGCATCTCCACCTCGGGGCCCCGCGTCCCGAACGAGTTGAAGGTCGCCACGTGCCCCGGCAGACGGAGGCCCGCCCCCGGACGGCCCGCGACGGAGAGGAACGGGTGGAGGCTGTAGGCCGCGCCGATGGCACGGACCTGGCGGGTGCCGCGCTCCTGCTCCGTCACGGGCCATTCGCCGCTGACCAGCCGCCCGGCCACGCGCCATCCGACCTCGAGGAGGGAGAAGAGAACGACGGCGATCGCCGCGGGCACGAGCACGTTCGCGGCGAGCCAGCGAACCGGCTTCGTGAGCATCCGGGGGAGGATGCCACGGATTCCCGGACGCTGAGCTACGCTCGGCCGGTGACGAACCGACGACAGGCAAGCGGGCGCCACCGCCGCACCTGGCGCCTGCCCCTCCTCCTGGTCGCATTCCTTGCCCTGACGGCGGACGACCGCCACGCGGGGAAGGTCTCCGACGGACGCCAGACGATCGGGACCGCGGTCGCCATCGTGGAGACGGGCGAGATCGGCCTGGCCCGGGGGGCGCCCCGAGGCGTCGACCGCGGCGTCGATTCGGTTTCGCGGTACGGGCTCGGAACGAGCCTCGTCCAGGTTCCCGCGGCGTTCCTCGCGCCCGGCGTCGAGCGGAGGCTGGGGCCCGGGACGTCGCAGCCCCTCTTCCTCCTCGCCCCGCTCGCGGCCGTTCTCCTGGCGGCCCTTTCCGCCGGCGCGACCGCCCGGTTCGCGGGGGCGTCGGGCCCCGCGAAAACGCTCGCCATCGTTCTCTGCGTCCTCGGATCCCCCCTCGGCGCCTACGCGACCTCGGATTTCTCCGAGCCGCTCCAGGCCGCGGCGCTCGGCGGCGCGGCGGCACTCGCATTCGGCGCGGCTCGGGCCGGGGATCCAACCTCGGCCCGCCGCCTCGCTGCCGGAGCGGGAGCCGCCGCCGGTTTCGCCGTCCTCCTCAAGTCGAGCCTCGCGGCCGTCTCGCCCCTTCTGCTCCTTCCGCTCCTGGCAGTCCCCGGCCGCCGGGTTTCGCTCCCGGCGTTCGCCGGCGCAGGCTCTCTCGTACCTCTCCTGACGTGGCTCGGATTCGAGATCGCCCGCTTCGGAAGACCGTTCGGAGGGTATGCCGGAGAGGGTTTCTCCCACCCCCTCCTCGACGGGATCTGGCGGCTCCTCGTCGGGCCGAACCGTGGGCTCCTTCTCTTCTTTCCCGCGGTGGCCCTGGCCGTCGTGGGCCTCATCCGCGCGGTCCGGGTGTCCGGAGACCCCGCACGACGCTTCGCCGCGCTCGGGAGCCTCTCGGCGTTCCTCGCCCTTCTCGTCACGGCCTCCGCCTGGTGGGCGTGGCACGGGGTCGGCGGGTGGGGACCTCGCTTCCTCGTCCCCGCGATCCCCCTCCTCGCGCCCTGGGCGGCTCTCGTCGCGGAACGGTTTTCCACGGGGTCCCGAAGGCTCCTTCTCGGCGCGTCGATCGCCCTGAACGTCCCGCCGCTCCTGGTTCACCCGTCGCTGGTCGACACGTACGTCGCGAACTGCCGGCGCGGAGCCCTGACGCCCGCGCTCGCACGGCAGGTCCCTGCGCTCGCCGTTGCGCCCGACGACGCCGGCCGGCCGAGCGTCCCGCCGGACCAGGTCCTGTCGACCGTGCCGTCCGCGTCCCCGCACCTCCTCTACCCCTGGTACTTCGCCGCCTCGGCGGCGGGCTCGCCGGAGGCCGTCGCGGCGAGACTCCAGCGGCCTCCCTGGTACGAGCGCCATCCCGACCTGGGGCCGCGCCTCGTCCCCTTCCCGCCCGAGCTGGCTTCCATCATCGCGCCTCCCCCGCGATGGAGCTTCCTCGGCCGCTCTCTGGGGAGCGGCATCTCGGACCCCGCCTCGGGGTCCGTCTACCTCGCCTCGCTGACCGAGCAGGTCCTCCGCGCGCACGAGACAGCCGGCTTCGACCGGGCGCTCGCTCTCGCGGAGAAGCTCGTCCGGCTCTGGCCGGGCGAGACGAGCGACGCGCTCTTCATCGAGAGCCTCCGCCTCCTCGGACGAACGGAGATCGCAGAGACGGTCTTCCAGTCCCTTCCTCGTGATCGCGCAGGGAGCCCCCCCGTTCTGGCCGTCGTGGCCCTCCTCGCGAGAGACCTGGGCGATGCCCCGCTCGCCGCGCGGCTCGGCGTCAGGACGGCGCCGTACTTCCCCCGAACGCCCCTCGCGAGGAACGCAGGCAATCCTGCCGCCTGGCCCGCGACGTACGCCGCGCTCGTCCGCCCATTGGACGAATGACCCGAGATCCGGTCGCCCCGCGCCTTCCGCGGGACGCGTATCGCGACCGGGGACTCTGGCCGCCCCTGCACTAAACTCCGCCGCCTGTATGGAGGCTCCATGACCACCAGCCCGCAGAAGAACCTCGCGATCCTCGTCGGCGGCGGACCGGCCCCGGGCATCAACAGCGTCATCAGCGCGGCGACGATCCGCGCCCAGCTCGAAGGCGTCACCGTCCTCGGCATTCGCGACGGCTTCCAGTGGCTCATGCAGGGGAACATCGAGCACGTCCACCCGCTCACGATCGACGAGGTGAGCCGGATCCATTTCCGCGGCGGCTCGCACATCGGCATCGCCCGCGCGAACCCGACGAAGGACCCGCAGCTCCTCGAGAACGCCGTCATCTCGCTCCTGCGCCTCAACGTCTCCCGCCTCATCACGATCGGCGGCGACGACACGGCGTTCTCCTCGATGAAGCTCGCGGAGAAGGCCGAGGGCCGGATCGCCGTCGTCCACGTCCCGAAGACGATCGACAACGACCTCGACCTGCCGCCCGACGTCGACACCTTCGGCTTCCAGACGGCGCGCCACGTCGGCGTCGAGATCGTCAAGAACCTGATGGTCGACGCGCGGACGACCTCGCGCTGGTACTTCGTCATCGCCATGGGGCGCAAGGCCGGTCACCTCGCGCTCGGCATCGGCAAGGCGGCGGGCGCCACGCTGACGCTCATCCCCGAGGAGTTCCAGGGGCAGAAGGTCCGGTTCCGCGCGATCGTCGACACGCTCGTCGGCGCCATCCTCAAACGGCTCAGCTACGGGCGGCGGGACGGCGTGGCGATCATCGCGGAGGGGCTCGTCCTCGAGCTCGACCCCGAGGAGCTGAAGGGGCTCGCCGAGGCCGAGCGCGACGCCCACGGGCACCTGCGGATCGCCGACGTGAACATCGGCGAGATCCTGAAGATGGCCGTCCAGGAGGAGCTGAAGAAGCTCGGCGTGAAGGCGACCGTCACCGACAAGAACATCGGCTACGAGCTGCGCTGCGCCGACCCCGTGCCGTTCGACCTCGAGTACACGCGCGACCTCGGCTACTGCGCGGCCAAGTACATCCTCTCCGGGGGAACGGGGGCGATGGTCTCGATGCAGGGGGGCAACTTCGTCGCCATCCCCTTCGCCGAGATGATCGACCCGCAGACGGGGCGGACGAAGGTGCGGATGGTCGACGTCCACTCGACCCGCTACGCGATCGCGCGGCGCTACATGATCCGGCTCCGCAAGGACGACTTCGAGGACCCGCACGAGCTCGCGCGATTCGCGGCGACGTGCGGCATGAACCTCACCGACTTCCGCGACCGCTTCGGCTACCTCGTCGAGAACGAGCTCCCGCCGATCAGCCTCGTCCCGTCCGGCCAGCGCGACGACGTCGGGCCCGGCAGCGCGTCGTACTTCGAGGGGGAGACGCTGTAGAACTCGGGCCGGTCGGCCGCCTTCAGGCGGCCGACCCCGGCCCGGACTGACCCAGGAGGCGGACGACCGGTTCGACGGCGCGCCACCACGGGTCCTTCGCCCGTTCGAACTCGTCCTCCACCTTCGAGGGGAGGCCCGAGATCGGGAAGGTCGTCAGCCTCCCCGCCTGGAACCCGAGGTAGCAGGCCGCCGGGTCGTCCTTGACGCTCTCCTCCAGGAGGGCCTCCACGGCGCGGGCCGCCGAGCGGGTCGCCACGATCCGGTCGAACGGGGTCGGGTCGCCCCCCTGCTGCAGGTGGCCGAGGATCGCCTGCCGGGAGTCGAACAGGTCCTTGCCTTCCTCCTCGAAGAGACGTCTCAGGAAGTCGGTGGTGAAGACCGGGCTCGCGTGCTCGTTCCGGATGATCAGCGCGAGACGCTTCCCTTTCCGGAAGCCCGCGACGAGGCTTTCGAGGTCCTTCTCGAGGCCCGCCATCGTGATCCCTTCCTCGTGCGTGAAGACCCGCTCGGCCCCCGTCGCCAGCCCCGACATGACGGCGAGGTAGCCGCAGTAGCGCCCCATCACCTCGACGACGAACGTGCGCCGCCAGGCCACGGCCGACTGCTTGATCTTGTCGACCGCCCAGACGATCGCGTTCAGGGCGGTGTCGGCGCCGATGGAGAGCTCCGAGCCGGGGAGGCTGTTGTCGATGCCGGCCGGGACACAGACGATCGGGATGCGGAATGGCGCGTGGGAGCCGCGGGCAGCTTCCATCCGGAACGCCGCCTGGTAGGCCGCCCAGCCACCGACGAGGAGGATCCCCTCGACCTGGTGGGCGGTCAGGATCCCGGCCAGGGCGCCGAGCTCCTCGGGCGAGGGGACCTTCCGGCTCGTCCCGAGCTCGGCCCCGCCCGCCGAGACCCACCCGTGGACGCTCATCCAGTCGAGCTCCTCGACGTCGCCCGCGAGGAGCCCCTCGAAGCCGCCGCGGGCGCCGAGGACGACGTGCCCCTGGTCGACGAGGAGGCGCACCGCCGCGCGAATCGCGGTGTTCATGCCGGGTGCCGGGGCACCCGCGTGGAGAACGAGGAAGCGCCGACGGCGCTGCCCGTCTCGGGGGCCGTGCGGGAAGGCACGGACGAGCGTCTTCAGTATCCGAAAGGCGTTGCGGAACCCCGTGCCGCGCAGCTCCATGGCCCGGTCGAAGTCGCCCGACCGGATCGCTTCGCCCACCGCGCGCGCCTTGTCGACGTTCTCCATCAGGGGCACGCGGGCGATCCGGTTCTCGCGAAGGCCGATGAGGCACGGCACGTCGTCGGGCCCGTAGCGCAGGACCTCCTCCACCGCCGCCACGCCGAGAAGGGTCCCCATGGTCCGGTCGAAGGCGCTCGGCGCCCCGCCGCGCTGGACGTGGCCGAGGACGGTCGTCCGGGTCTCGGTTCCGAGCCTCTCCTCGAGGAGCTTGCGGATCCGCTCCGCCTCGATCGGCCTCCCCTGCCGGTCGATGGCCCCCTCCGCGAGGATGACGGTCGAGTGCCGGCGCCCCGCCTTCCGTCCCTCCGACAGGACCGCGCAGAGCTTCTCTTCCCAGTCGTCGCCGTCGGGCGGCGCCTCGGGAATGAAGACCCACCCGGCACCCGTCGCCAGGGCGCTCATGAGGGCGAGGTAACCGCAGTTGCGACCCATCACCTCGACGACGAACGTCCGCTGGTGGCTCGCGGCCGTCGAGACGAGCGCGTCGACCGCTTCCACGACCCGGTGGAGCGCCGTGTCGGCCCCGATCGTCATGTCGGTCCCGGCCATGTCGTTGTCGATCGACCCGACGAGGCCGACGAGGGCGAGCGGTGCGGCCGCCTTCGCCGTCTCCGGCGCGATCTCGCCCTTTGCCGCGAGCTCCTTGAGAAGGCCGGGCCACTCCCTCCGGAAGAGGTCGGCTCCCGTCAGCGAGCCGTCTCCGCCGACGACGATCAGCGCGTCGATCCGCTCGCGCGCCACGTTCCGGGCGGCGGCGAGCCGCCCCTCGCGCGTGCGGAACGCCGGGCAGCGCGCGGTGCCGATGACGGTGCCCCCCTTCGCGAGAATGCCGCCGACGTCGTTCCACCCCATCCGCCGGATCCGCGAACCGCCGTCCACGAGCCCCTGGAACCCTTCCTCCACGGCGAAGATCTCGAGCCCCTTCTCCAACGCCGCACGGACCGCGGCCCGGACGACGGCGTTCATCCCGGGGGCGTCGCCGCCGCTCGTCAGGATCGCCAGGCGCCGGGGTTTCTCGCTCGCCATTCCGTTCTCCTTCGGGTCCGGGTCCGGGCACCCGGCTCACCGGGGATTCTAGGGGGCGGGGTGCGGCAGCGCTGGCCGGGGGACTCGCGCCGTCTTCACGCGTCCGCGACCGGGAGCTCCGGTTTCGGCTCGCCGAGCGAGAACCCCTGGGCGAACTCGACTCCGAGCTTCCTGAGGATGTCGACCGACCCGGGATTCTCGACCTGCTCGGCGATCGTCTCCTTGCCGAGGGTGTGGGCCACCGTGTCGATCGCCTTGACGAGGGCCTGGTTCGCGAGGTTCGTGTCGAGGTCGCGGATGAAGGAGCCGTCGATCTTCACGTAGTCGGCCGGGAGGCTCTGCAGGTAGGAGAAGGACGAGAAGCCGATGCCGAAGTCGTCGAGGGCGAAGCGGCAGCCCAGGTCCCTGAGGCGCCTCATCCACTCCCGCGCCGCGATCATGTCCCTCACGGCGGTCGTCTCGGTCACCTCGAACGCGAGCCGGCCGGGACCGATTCCGCTCTCCCGGATCCGCTCCTCGATCGAGAGGAGGTGTCCCTCCTCGCCGAGGCTCGCGCCCGAGATGTTCACGAAGATCTCCACGTCCTCCCGTACCTTGAGGAGCCCCAGCACCTGGTCGACGACCCAGTTGTCGAGCTGCGGAAGGAGTCCGAACTGCTCCGCAGCGGGAAGGAACATCCCCGGTGCCACGAGCGCTTCGGAGTCGTCACGAAGCCTGATGAGCGCCTCGTAGTGGGCGGCCCGGCCCGTCGCGAGTCGGAAGATCGGCTGGTAGGCGAGGACGAAACGCCGGTCGCGAAGGGCGTCCTTCACCCGCGAGGCCCAGACGCTCGCCTCCGAAAGGGGCGTGGGCGAGGCCGAGGCGTCGACGAGGACGACCCGGTTCCGGCCCCGCTCCTTGGCCGAATAGAGGGCCGAATCGGCGAGCGCCAGGAGCGCGGCGGCGTTGAGACGTCCGTCGATCGGCACGACCCCCACGCTGGCGCCGAGGTCGAAACGCCGGCCCCCGACGTCGAAGCGGTGCTCGTGAATGGCTTGTCGCAGCCGCTCGGCCACCATGCGCCCCGCCTCTCCCGGGATCCCTTCGAGGACGAGGACGAACTCGTCGCCGCCGAGTCGGGCGATCTCGTCCCCCGGCCGGCGGAGCGTCCCGAGGAGGTGCGCGAGCTCGACGAGGACGGTGTCGCCCGCCGCGTGTCCCAGGGTGTCGTTGACGACCTTGAAATGGTCCAGGTCGAGGAGGACGAGCGACCCGGGCGTCCCTCGACGCGCCCGCGCGACGACGCGCTCGAGGCTCTCCTCGACCGAGCGGCGGTTCCCCAGGTCCGTGAGCGGGTCGTGCAGGGCGAGGTAGCGAATACGCTCCTCGGTCTTCCTTCTCTGGGTGACGTCCTGCTTCACCGCGACGAAGTGCCGGATCGCGCCGTCGGTCCCGGTGACGGGCGTGATCGTCTGCTCCTCGACGTAGACGGAGCCGTCCTTGCGGCGGTTGTAGAGCTCTCCGCGCCAGACGTGCCCGCCCAGGATCGTCTCCCACATCTTCTCGTAGTAGAAATCGCTCTGAATGCCCGACTTGAGCATGCGGGGCGTTTCGCCGAGGACGTCCTCGAGACTGAATCCGGTCAGGTCGGAGAAGGCGCGGTTGACCCACTCCACACGTCCATCGCGGTCGGTGATGACCACGGCGTTCGCGGTCGCCTCGAGGGCCGCCGTCTGCAGCTCGATCCGCTCGAGCTGCTCGGCCTCGAGGAGTGAGAGGGCCGCCTGGTCGGCGATTCGCGTGATCGGCACGACCGCACCGCCCCGGAAGGCCTCCGACCCGCGGGCGTAGCAGGAAAGGACCCCGAGAATGCGCTCGCCGACGACGAGGGGCACCGAGAGCGCGGCGCCGAGGCCGCTCGCCATCGCGCCCTCCTTCCACGGCGCGACCCGCTGGTCCCCGAGGCCATCGACGTAGACGGTCTTCCCGGTGCGCACCGCCTCTCCCGACGGCCCGCGCCCCTCGGGGGACTCGTCCCAGCGAAAGGTCGAGCCCGTGACGAACCCGGCGGCCTCGCCCGCAACGGCCCGCGGCTCGATCCGCCCGTCGGGTACCTTCAGGCCGATCCAGACGACCGGGAAGTCGAAGAATCCCGCGACGCGGGTGCAGATCCGCCCGAAGATCGCATCGAGCCCCTCGCGACGGAGGAGGCTCCGCTCCGTGTCGTGCTGGAGCCGGACGATCTCCTCGTCGCGCTTGCGATCGGTGATGTCGCGGCTCGTGATGACGAGTCCGTCCGGCGTTCCCTTCCCGTCTCTCGCGAGGGTCACGAGGGAGTCGACCCAGAGCCACCGGCCGTCCTTCGTCCGGAAGCGATAGGTGAACGAGGACGAGCCGTCGCGCCGCGCCTTCCGCCCGAGCATCTCCCGGCAGAGCTCGACGTCCTCCGGGTGGATGAACTCGAGGGCGTTGTGCCCGATGAACTCCCCGGGCGACCAGCCCGTCACCGCCTCGTAGGAGGGTGTCGCGAACCGCAGGACCCCGGAGAGGTCCGTCTCGGAGATGACGTCGAGCATGTTGTCGGTGAGGCGCTTCAGCTCGCGCTCCCGCTCGTGGAGAACCCGCTCTCCCTCGACGCGCTCGGTCACGTCCCGCACGAGCGAGAGGACCGAGTCCGCGTCGTGCCTCACGACGCGCCCCTCGAAGACCCGGCGGCCGGCCGGGACGTCGAGGGCGTACTCGATGACCTGCATCCCGCCCCCGTCGAGGCAGCGCCCGATCGCGTCCATCCAGACCGCGGCCGCCGCGGTTGGGAGGATCGCGGGAACCGAGGTACCGAGAAGGGTCTCGCGAGGGGCGGCGAGCGTCTCCGGACGCGCGGCGTGGACCGCCTTGTAGCGACCGTCCCGCCCGAGGACGAAGAGGAGATCCGGCAGCGCCTCGAGGAGGGCGCGGTGACTCCGTTCGCTCCGGCGCAGGGCCTCCTCCGCCCGGCGGCGCTCGATGGCGAGGGCCACCTGCGACGAGACGAAACCGAGGAGGGCCTGGTCTTCCGCGCCGTATCTCAGGTTTCCGGCGTAGCTCTGGACCGCGAGGACCCCGATCGTCCGGTCGCCTGCCCGCAGCGGCACGCCCAGCCAGTCGATCGAGGCAGCCCCGATCGACTCCACCTCTCCTCCTGCCACGAGGGCGTCGAAGACCTCCGGTGACGCGAGCAGCGGCTCCCCCTTCCGGAGGACGTAGCCCGTCAGCCCCCGCCCGACCGGAACGGGCCCCGCGGGGGGCTCGGCGTCGATCTCGTCGCGGAAGTAGGGAAACGTGAGGCTGCCGGTCGCGTCGTCCAGGAGCGCGATGTAGAGGTTTCGGGCCTCCATCAGGCCCGCGACGATCCGGTGGATCCGGGCGTAGAGGTCGTCCAGGCCCTCGCTCGACGTCACCGCCTGCGCGATCGCGTACGTCGCCTCCTGGATGCGCCTCTGGCGGCGGTAGCGGTCCGTTCCCCCGCCGACCGCGGAGTCGTCGCTCCTCATGCCCCTCCCGTTCGGCCCGATGTTAGCCGCTCGGGCACCCCGACGCGCTGGCCCGGGAGCAGAATGAGGCGTTTCTCTTTCTACCCGCCAGACCAGACGGACACCCCGGGGGACCTTCCGCGACGGACCGGCCCGAGAGCTTGACAGGAAACTAATTTATAACTATATTCTCATAGAGTAACAGACCGAGGGGCCTCCAGAGCCCCTCGCCGGCAAGGAGGAGACATGCGATACGGAGTGGCGGTGGTCGTCCTGGGGCTCGTGGCCTCGGGCGCCGTCCGCGCGGACGACCCGATCTCCCTGGGGGAGGCGATGAGCCGGGCCCGGGGCGGAGCCCGCGAGGTGACCGCCGCGAAGGCCCGGCAGGAGGCTGCGATGGCCCGCGTGAGCCAGGCGTCGGCCTACCGGCTTCCTTCCCTGACTCTCTCGGAGACCTACATCCGGACCGACTCCCCCGCCGAGTCGTTCGCGCTCGAGCTGAACCGGAACGAGTTCTCGTTCCCGAACTTCGTCGGGAGCGACCCGAACGACCCCGGCTGGTCGGGAACGGCGATCACTCGCGCCGAGGCGATGGTCCCGCTCTTCACGGGCGGTGAGCTCTCCGGCCGGATCGACCAGGCCAGGAGCGCCGCCGAGGCCGCCGGGAGCCAGGCGTCCTGGGCCGCCGACAACGCCGCCCTGAACGCCGGAGAAGCCTGGGTGATGCTCGCCCAGGCCGAGGAGTTCGTCTCCCTCCTCACGAAGGCGCGCGACACGGTGAAGGCCCACGTCGAGCTCGCGAAGAGCTACGTCGAGCAGGGAATGCTCGTCCGCTCCGAGCTCCTCCGGGCCGAGGTCGAGCTGGCGCGAGTCGAGGACCTGCTCGAGGACGCGAAGGGAAAGGCCCGCGTCGCCAACGCGAACCTCGCCTTCCGGATCGGCGTCGCGCAGGACTCGACCTGGCAGCTGGCGCCTCTTCCCGAGCCCGCGCCCCTCGACGGCGACGCCGCCACCTGGGTCGCCTCGGCCGCTTCGCGGAAGGACCTCGCCGCGGCGAGGAGCCTCCTTCGGGCCGGCGAGCTCGAGGAGAAGGTGAAGAAGGCCGCCTGGTTCCCGAAGGTGGGCGTCTCGGCCCGCTGGGACCTCCACGACAAGAACCTCTTCGGGGCGAGCGGCTCGGCCGGAACGGTCATGGCCTTCGCCGCGGTGAATCTCTTCCAGGGCGGGGCCGACAAGGCGGCCGTCGCCGCTGCTCGCGAGGAGGCCCGCGCCGGCCGCGAGGACGTCGCCCGATTCGCGGACGGCGTGGCCCTCGAGGTGAGGCAGGCCTACGAGGAGGCCTCGACCGCCCGCGCCCGCCACGCCACCGCCGTCAGGGCCCTCGAGTCGGCCCGTGAGAGCGAGCGGATTACCGACGAGCGCTTCAAGAGCGGCGTCGTCAAGACGATCGACCTCCTCGACGCGGCGACGGCCCGCAGGGAAGCCGAGACCCGCGAGCTCGTCGCCCGCGCGGACGCCCACGCGACGGCGCTCCGCCTCGCGGTGAAGGCCGGAAAGGCCCCGGAGACGGTGGCCCCGTGAGCTCACACCATTCCCTTCTCCCCGACCCGACACAGCAGAAGAGCACGGAGGCTCGCATGACTTCCCGGAAGACCGTTTCCCTCGTCACCCTCACCGTGGCCGGCGCGCTCGCGCTCACCGCCTGCGGAGGCGGGCACAAGGCCGGTGACGTCTCCACCCCCGACCCCGTCTCCGCCTCCCTCGCGAAGGCCGAGTCGCGCGAGCTGCCCCAGCGGATCGAGCTCTCCGGCACCGTCGAGGCGGGCAAGTCCGCCATGGTCTCGAGCCGCGTCATGGCGTCCGTCGTCGCCGTCCCGGTGAAGGAAGGCGACCTCGTGGCCCAGGGCCAGCTCCTCGTCGAGATCGACCCCGCCACCGCCGCGGGGCAGGAGTCGCAGGCCCGCGGCGCGCTCGCGCAGGCCAAGGCCGGGTTCGCCCTCGCCGAGCGGAACTACCAGCGCTTCCAGGCCCTCCAGAAGTCCGGCTCGGCCTCCGAGCTCGAGCTCGACATGGCCCGGATGCAGTACGAGCAGGCCAAGGGGGCCGTCGAGCAGGCGACGGGCGCCGTCGGGGCCGCCGCCTCCGTCGCGAAGGAATCGCGCGTCGTCGCCCCCTTCGCCGGGCGCGTCGCGAAGAAGATGGTCGACCCCGGCGACCTCGCCGCCCCCGGCCGCCCGCTCGTCATGGTGGAATCGACCGCGGGGCGCCGCCTCGTCCTCTCGGTGCCCGAGAGCGTCGCGGTCTCCTCGAAGCTCCGGACCGGCACGACCCTCCCCGTCCTGCTCGACGCGATGCCCGGCACGTCCCTCACGGGGCGCGTCGTCGAGATGTCCGCCGGGGCCGACCCGGCGAGCCACTCCTTCACGGCGAGGGTCGAGATCGAAGGGGCCCAGGTCCCGACCGGCGTCACCGGCCGGGCGTCCGTCGAGACGGGCCGCCGGACGGCCGTCGTCGTCCCCGCCTCGGCCGTCCTCCAGCAGGGCGGCATGAGCCTCGTCGTCGTGAAGGACGAGCAGGGCAAGGCGCGGACCCGCGCCGTGACGCTCGGGTCGCGCGACGGCGACGTCGTCGAGGTCCTCTCGGGCCTCAAGGGGGGCGAGGACGTCCTCGTCGGCCTCTCGGCGGCCCCCGCCGACGGGGCGGAGGTCCGCGGCCCGGCCTCGGGTGAGGTGAAGAAGTGAGCGAGCCGACCGGCGACGCGGCTCCGAAAGCCGCGGAAGGGGCCGGAGGAAACCCGGGCCCGGGTTCCCCCGCGAACATGGCCGAGACCAAGAGGGAGGCGCTCCGGCTCAAGATGACGCGCCGCCCCGTCGGCGCCTCCGGGCGGATCG
>CALBDV010000002.1 GCA_937927565.1 uncultured Holophagales bacterium | reverse complement strand
CGCGAACGCCATCGGGGCCACGCTCGAGATGGCACGGGACCCCGCCCCCCTCGGCGCCGAACAGCTGGCGCGGCACTCCCCGAGTGCCGCGCCTCAGCGCCCGCGGACTTGAACGGAGACCGCCGAGACCTGATCGATCCGAACGACCGCGTCGAAGAACTCGCGGCCGGAGAGATCAGAGAGGTGAGCGAGCTCCTTCCCCACCTTCTGGAGCTTCCCGATGACTTCCTCGCCCGATCCGGCGAGCCGAATGCGAACCGGCTTCCCCTCGAGCCTCTTCATGACGGTCGCCATGCTGTCCTGCTCTTCGAACACCATCTTCTTCTCCTGTCCCGCCACCGGCTCCTGCCCGAGGCCCGCCGGCGCCGTCAGCAGCAGCATCGCGACGATTCCGAGCCCGAGCGCGTTTCTGGTCCTGTCGAATACCGACATCGTTCCCTCCCGTCCCTCTGGTCCCCTCGTGATCGTCTGCGCACGATAGCCCGAGTCGCCGCCGATTGCCGGAGGTTCCTCGCGACCGCCGGGATCCCCGGAGCCGAATCACGGTGCCAGGCGTGCAATCGTGTATTGTTAATAACAATACACGATTGCACGCCTGGCACTGTCGTCGGGTCGTCGGGCACGCTCGTCGGGGCTCGCCGGGATCTCCTCGTCGGTAGATGGTGAAGGGCTCTATCTCGTGGCGGCCCCGCGTGTCCGCGCGTAGTTCGCGAGGTTCCGCAGGAAGGTCAGGTTGGGAGCCGCGCCGCGGCCGCCGAGGATCCCGAGGTCCCCGATCGCGAGAACCTCTCCGCGACTTCCCGCGGAAAAGAGAACGACGGCCGCGTCCGAGCCCGCGCGGGCGAGGACGCGCCCGGCTCCGGGACGCACGGCGAGGCCGTTGCCGTGCGTCAGCGTCAGTGCGCCCGTACCCGCCACGAGCGGGTGCGACGCGACCACCGCCGCCTGAGTCCCACCGAGAAGCCGCCCTTCGAACGTGACGCCGAGCCCGCTCCCCACCGCGTTCAGGTCGGCCCAGTCCTCGTTCTCGTCGGCCGGCGTGGTGCCGTAGCGCAGGCGCGCGACGCCGTTCGCCAGGACGAGGAACCCGCCATCGCGAGCGTACGCCGCCAGAGCCGCGGCCTCTTCCGCCGAGAAGCTCTCGTCGTACGGCCCTCCTCCCGAGAGCGGCGTCGGGTAGTCGTGGACGGGCGGCACGACGACGAGGCCGGCCCCCGCGAGGGCGGCGGCCGTCACCGGCGTCCCGTAGGGCACCACGTCCAGCGACCAGCCCTCCCAGGCCAGCGCCATTCCGAGCGCCCCCATCTGCGCGGGCGTCATGTGAACCGCCTCGGTGTGGCTCGCGACGAAGACGGCCCGGCCCGTCTTTGCGGGCGTCGTGCGAAGCGATGCCGAGCCGCGGGGCAGCTCGACGACCGCGCTGAGAACGACGCTGGCGAGGTCAGCGAGGTCGTCGCGGTGGAGCTCGACGAGGGGAAGGTCGTCGTACGGGTCGTGGAGATGGCCGTCGACGTGGACCTCGGTCATCTCCTCGGCCAGGAGAATCGTGTTCGCGCTCGGGACGTCGAATCCGTCGAAGGAGCTGTTGTCGGAGGCGGCCCCCATGATCTCGAGGGGCGCGAGGCTCACCCCCGCCCGTGCCGAGAGGCCTGCAAGGGCGTCCGGCAGGAGGACCCGGGCATCCCCGAAGGCGCGGTACGACTGCGCCTCGCTCACCAGCCGCCCCGACATCCCGTCGAGCGGGTGGGTGAGGCAGTCGAGCTGCACCATCGCAATCGCCCGCTGCAGGAGCCCGGCATTCGCATTCGCGAAGACCGACGATCCGTACAGGCCCCGCTCGTGGCTCCCGAACCACGCGAAGACCGTGTCGACCGGCGGCCTCACCCCGGCCCGGTCGAGGATCCGCGCCGCCTCGAGGAGCGCCACCGAACCGCTCCCGTCGTCGAGCCCGCCCGGCGAGTTCGGCGAGTCGAGGTGCGCGCCGACGATGAGAGCGCGGGACGAGTCCTCCCCGGGAATCCGGAGGAGAAGGAGCTGGGAATCTCCCGGCTGGAAGACGTCTGCGTCCCAGGCCACCCGCGCGCCCGTGATCCGGTCGAGCTCCGACATCGCGTCGATTCCTGCCGGCGCGAGGTCCTCGAGCTTCACGTAGAGGGTCGGT
>CALBDV010000001.1 GCA_937927565.1 uncultured Holophagales bacterium | reverse complement strand
GACGCTCGCAACGGGAGGGGACGGTCGATTCAGCTTCCCGGCGATCGCCCCGGGTATCTACGTCGTGAAGGCCGAGCTGCCGGGCTTCGTGACGCAGGAAAAGAGCGAGGTCCAGGTCCGGCTCGACCGGACGACGGTCCTCGTCGTGGCGCTGCCGGAGGCGAAGCTTTCCGCCGATGTGACCGTCACGGCGGCGACACCGCAGGTCGACGTGACGAGAGTCGGAGCGGCGGAGAACTTCGGAGACGCCTACCTCCAGAAGGCTTCCGTCGGCTCGGCGAACCGCTCCTACGACGCGGTCGTCAGCCAGGCGGCCGGGGTCAACGGGGCGAACGTCCTCGGATCGACGTCCACCGAGAACATCTACCTCATCGACGGGCTCACGAGCAACGACGCGGCGACGGGAGACGCCGGGACGCGGCTGAACTTCGACGTCATCCAGGAGATCTCCTTCCAGGCGACGGGGTTCGAGGCCGAGTACGGCGGGGCGACGGGCGGCGTCGTGAACCTGATCACGAAGTCCGGCGGGAACGCGTTCTCCGGGAGCCTCGACGTGAGGTATCGCTCGGAGTCGTTCAACGAGAACGGCGACCACTTCGACAGGGACGACGAGAAGTCGAGCTACTTCGCCCCGGCCGCCACCCTCGGGGGCCCGCTGCTGAAGGACAAGCTCTGGTTCTTCGGGGGCTACGAGCGGATCGACTCCGAGTCGACGCCGTCCGGGGCTCCGACGACGGCATCGCGCACGTCGGACAACTGGATGGCGAAGCTGACCTGGCAGCTCTCGCAGTCCTGGCAACTGGTCGGCAAGGTGACCGGGAATCCGAGCACGATCGACGATGTCGACTCGTCTCCTCTCGTCCTTCCCGAGGCCACCGCGAATTTCGACTCGGGCACGAGCATCTATCAGGTGGAGAGCCTCGCGACGCTTTCTCCAAATCTCCTCTGGAACCTGCAGCTCGGCCGGAACCGGCAGACCCTGGACAGCACACCCCAGTCGGGAGACCTCGAGCGGATCTCCCACCTCGACCTGGCGACCCAGGTCCGGTCGAAGAACTACTTCAACGCGCAGTACTCGACCCGCGACCGGGTCGAGGGGAAGACCTCGTTCACGTACCTCGTCGACGGGACGTCGGGGGCCCACGAGCTGAAGGCCGGCGTCGAATACGGCCAGACCGGGTTCGACTTCCACAGCTTCCTACCGGGCGGCTACCTCTACGGCGACTTCATGGGCGGCCCCTACATGCTCTTCTATGCCGTGGATCCCGGGACCCAGACGTACGAGGGCGTTACGTACTCGGGCTACCTCCAGGACGCCTGGACGCTCGGGAAGGGCCTCACGGTGAAGGCCGGACTGCGGTGGGACAAGGCGACCTACGACAGCTACACGGGTGAGCGCGTCGCCGACCTGGACCTCCTCCAGCCCCGCGTCGGAGTCGCGTGGGACGTGACCGGCGACGGCCAGACCGTCGTGCGCGGCTCCTGGGGCCGGTTCATGAACCAGGCGGGACTGACGCTCCCGTTCCAGAACCTCAAGGGCGTGAGCAGCCTCGGGCGGTACGTCTCGTGCCGCGCCTTCGTCGGGGACCTCGACACCTGCCGTGCGGTGGCCGCCGCCATCGGGAGCGTCGTCATCACCGATCCGTCGGGCGACTTCGCGGGTGAAGGCTGGCTCCTGAACCAGCCCTACGTCGCGTCGAACGACCGCCTCGAGCCCGGAACCAAGGCGACGTACGCGGAGTCGTTCCTCCTCGGAGTGGACCGCGAGGTCGTCCGCGGGACGACGGTCGGCGTGCAATACGTCTACAAGGAGACGAAGGACATCATCGACAACACCTGCCGAGGCAACTGGCCCGGGCCGCCCTCGGCCACGGCGCCGTGCGACTTCCTCGTCGTCGGGAACCTGGACGGCCTGAGCCGGCTCTGGCGGGGCGCGATCGCGCACGTCGACTCCCGGCCGGCCGCGGGAATCCAGCTGAACCTCTCCTACACCTACGGGATCTCGGAAGGGAACGTCGAGGCGACCCTGTACAACGGGCCCGACTTCGACTACTACCCATACCACTACGTGAACCGCTACGGCTACCTCGCGGACGATCGGCGCCACCGCGTGAAGCTGAACGGCTACGCGGACCTTCCGCTCGGCTTCACGGCGGGGCTCTCCGCCACGTGGGAGTCGCCGTTCCGATGGACCCCGCTCGACGTCACCGTGCCGGGCCTCCCGTACGACGCCGTCTTCACCGAGCCGCGCGGCAGCCGCGAAGGAAGCAGCTATTCCCAGGTCGACC